>NZ_AUTQ01000262.1 GCF_000498095.1 Pseudoalteromonas sp. TB64 | reverse complement strand
GGCTGGTAGCTGTGCTGGTTGGCTTGTCGTTAATATTAAAAATCGGCTATTACTTGGCTCTTCTAATGTTTTTAAAAGTGCATTTGCTGCGGCTGTAGTCATTTTTTCGCAGTTTTCGATAATAACGACTTTATTACCATTTTGTGCTGCTGAGTGATTCATAAAATCACTAATACCGCGTATATCATCTACGCCAATGCTTTGCCCGTCGACTTGCGTTAATCGTTTGTCGGGGTGAGTACCAGCAAGTGTTAACAAGCAGCTTTTACATTGTCCACAAGGCGATAAAATACTGTTTGGTATAGTTAAGCGCTCTACTGTATTTTGACACAGTAATGCATTTGCTAACTGATCGCTCAGTTCAAATTTACCTACACCCGTCGGTCCAAAAAATAGTTGTGCATGATGAAAACGCTGACCACGAAAGCTTTGTGCTAAGCGTTGCTGTACATCATGTAACCAAGGCAATGCCATGTTATTTTAATCCGTCAAAAAACGTGCGTAATACATGGGTTATATCACGGTGTACTTTGTCTATGTCTTGATTTGCATCTACAGTTTTAATTGATGAATCGTCATTTGCAAGCTCTACGTAGCGCATACGTGTTCGCTGAAAAAACTCAATAGCTTCTTGCTCTATTCGATCTAGCTCGCCACGCCCTTTTGCACGCTCAAGGCCAATAACAGGGTCAATATCAAGGTAAATAGTTAAATCGGGCTTTAATCCTTTTAATACCATTGAGGATAGCGAAGCTAATGTATTTGAACTAATACCGCGCCCACCGCCCTGATACGCCTGAGACGATAAGTCATGACGGTCAGCAAGTATCCACTTACCTTGCTCAAGAGCTGGGTTAATTACGTTATGCATTAATTGCGAACGTGCGGCGTACATAATTAAAAGCTCAGTCTCGAATGCTATTTCTTCATCGTGCTCAGCTTTTACTAAAGTACGTAGCGACTCGGCCAGTGGTGTTCCACCTGGTTCGCGTACATTAATAAAGTCGATATGCTTTTTATTTAAAAAATCTTGGCACAACGAAATAGCTGTCGATTTACCTGCGCCTTCTAGGCCTTCAATTACTATAAATTTTGGTTTCATAAAAGAGTTAGTTCTTTTTATTTAATATGTATGTGTTAACTGCCGCATTATGTTGTTTTAATGTGGTCGAAAATTGGTGGCTGCCATCGCCTTTTGATACAAAATAAACGTATTGCGTTTGCGGCGGATTAACAGCAGCTAAAATAGCGGCTTTTGACGGCATAGCAATAGGAGTTGGCGGTAAACCATTAATACGGTACGTATTATAGGGTGTGTAATCACGTAAATCTTTACGTTTAATATCGCCATCAAATCCCTCTCCTAAGCCATATATTACGGTAGGGTCGGTTTGAAGACGCATATTAGTGTTTAATCGGTTTACAAATGCAGAAGCAATTAGCGGGCGCTCGCTTGCAAGGCCCGTTTCTTTTTCTATAATCGATGCCATTATTAAAGCTTCGTATGCTGTTTTGTACGGTAAATCAGTAGCTCGTTGCTCCCACGCACTATTTAACGTTAGCTGCATTTTTTGAACTGCACGTTTTAGTACACTACTTGCTGTATCGTTATTATGATAATGATACGTATCTGGAAACAACCAACCTTCTAGGTTTGAGTTGTTTCCTAGTAGTTGCTCACTTAATTTATCTACCTTTAAATCGTTTTGTAAATTACTGGCGCTTTTAATTACGGTCAATACATCACGAAGCGATTGACCTTCAATTATAGTAAAAATAAAGTTTACTTGCTGACCTTGGTTTATTTTTTTAATATTTTCGATAACACTATCGTTATTAAGCTCGTAAAGTCCTGCTTTTAAATCGGTAAGGGTTGGGTCTAGCTTTGCAATAACTTGGTAGCGCCAACAGTCTTCCACCCATTTATTTGCTTGCCATTGACGACATAACTGATTAAAGCCAGTGCCATGTTTGACTTCAAATTGCGTGCTATTTGCTACCTGTAATGGGCTGTTTATTGTTGATTGTATTTGCTGATACCCAATTGCGGTTGTAATAAGCGCTAACAATAATACCGATAAAATAACTTTTAACACTTAGCCTCCTTGGCTAATAATTCGTTTAATAATAACTGGCTCTGCTTAACATTAAATATGTGCTGTTCTATGCTACGTACAGGCACTGCACCCATTAAGCTGTTGCATACAAAAACCGCATCTGCATTGATTAACTCATCCACACCAACACGCTTAAATTCAACGGGTAATTTATCACATAACGATTGTAGATAAACACCCTTTATACCGCACTCATCAAGCTGTGGCGTAAATAATTTATTATGCTTAATGGCAAAAATATTTGCCGCAGACGCTTCTATCACATTATTGTTGTAATCGAGCACAAGTACATCGTCGCAATCTTGTGTTTGCATTGCTTTTTTTATCAATACTTGTTCAAGGCGGTTTAGAGTTTTAAGCCCTGCAAGTAATGGTTGAGAGGCTAATTTAATAGGACTAACATTAAGGCTTAAACCCATATGAGAAAGTGTCTTGTAATTTTTTGGGTAATCTAAAACACTTACTACAATAGTTAAATTATATTCACTAGGTAAACCATAGCCACGCCCGCCTTCTCCTCGTGTAATTACAATTTTTAGTACACTGAGTGTTTGCTCTGCTATTTGCTTAGTAATATGCTTTTCAAGATTATTAAAATCTATTTGAGGAAAACCCAATCGTGCTGCGCACTCAGCTAAACGTGCCTTATGATATGACCAGTGCTGTACTTGCCCGCTGACTACTTTTGCGGTTGTAAAAAAGCCGTCACCATAGTTTAAACCACGATCGGATGTACTTATAACGCTACTTTTTCCCGCTACGATAATTGTTTGTGTGTGCTTTATTGTTTTATGCATATAAAAAAAGCCCAGTTAAACAACTGAGCTCTTATAATTTGATTCGTTGTTAAAAAAGATTATACCTTTTTAAATAGCAACGAGCCATTAGTACCACCAAAACCAAACGAGTTACATAGCGCAAAGTCTAACTTTGCATCACGTGCGGTGTGAGCAATGTAATCTAAATCACACCCTTCATCAGGATTATCAAGGTTAATAGTTGGCGACACTTTTTGGTCTGTTAGCGATAAAATCGAAATAATAGACTCTACCGAACCAGCAGCGCCGAGTAAGTGACCCATCATTGACTTAGACGAACCAACCATTACATCTTTTGCTGCATTGCCAAATATAGATTTAACCGCTGAGGTTTCTGCTTTGTCGCCAGCATTTGTAGATGTACCGTGTGCATTAATGTAGCCCACTTGCTCTGCATTTACTTGCGCATCGTTTAATGCGTTTTCCATTGCAAGCGCTGCACCAGCACCATCTTCCGGTGGAGATGTCATGTGGTAAGCATCGCCACTCATGCCAAAACCTACTAGCTCTGCATAAATTTTAGCGCCACGTGCTTTAGCATGTTCATATTCTTCAACAACAACAACGCCAGCACCATCCGACAATACAAAACCGTCGCGATCTTTATCCCAAGGGCGAGAAGCCGCTTGTGGATCGTCGTTACGTGTTGATAACGCGCGTGCTGCGTTAAAGCCACCCATACCAATTGGAGTACAGGCTTTTTCTGCACCGCCGGCAACCATTGCATCTGCATCACCATAAGCAATCATACGTGCAGCATGACCTATGTTGTGCAAACCAGTTGTACACGCGGTAACAATAGATATATTTGGACCACGAAGCCCATGCATTATTGATAAATGACCAGAGATCATATTAATAATGGTTGATGGTACATAGAACGGCGATAACTTACGTGGACCACTATTTAATAGTTTAATGTGGTTTTCTTCAATAAGTGTTAATCCACCAATACCAGAGCCTACCGCTACACCAATACGTGTTGCATTTTGCTCAGTTACTTCTAGACCAGAATCTTGAAAGGCTTGTACACCTGCTGCAATGCCATATTGGATAAATAAATCCATTTTTTTAGCATCTTTAGGTTGCATGTATGCCGATGCATCAAAGTCGTTAATTAAACCAGCGAACTTTGTACCAAATTTTGATGTATCAAAGTGAGTTATTGTTTGAATACCACTTTTACCATCTAATAAGCCTTGCCAGGTTGATTGCACATCATTACCTAGCGGCGTCAACATTCCTAAGCCAGTTACGACAACTCGACGTTTAGCCACGGTTTGCCTCCAATAAGGGATTATTTTTATAAGTATGTGATCATACCCAAGCTACCTCAAAGTGCTAGTCCCAAAATAGATTAAAAACGCATAACACACGCAAAAATAATTGTTAGTTAAAATTGGACGTTAAGGTTTGGGTTTCGGATCGTGTACTTTGAGGTGGTTTGGATATATAAATTAAGGGCAGCGAATGCTGCCCTTAATTTGCGATTAATTACTCAGCGTGAGCTGTAACGTAATCGATTGCAGTTTGTACTGTAGTGATCTTTTCAGCTTCTTCATCTGGGATCTCAGTATCAAACTCTTCTTCAAGAGCCATAACTAGTTCAACAGTATCAAGAGAATCTGCACCTAGGTCATCTACGAAAGAAGATTCGTTTTTAACTTCTTCTTCTTTAACACCTAGTTGTTCGATGATAATTTTCTTTACGCGTTCTTGGATATCGCTCATTCTTCTTTCCTTTATTAAAAACGCCAATGCGTTATTTTCAGATTGCCGCGTAGTTTACGCCGCATAATTCTCTGATTCAATGATTTGACCATAAATAATTGTCTGGTCAAACCTCTGAGTGTTTATTTTATCTTTTATCGCTTATTTTCGCAGCGATTTCAAGTATGTTTAAAGCAAGTTTACTAAAAATTCAATGTTTTTTAGATGCCCTGCTCAACTTAATTTGGTTACAGTGCAAATTAAATGGCGATTAAACCATGTACATCGCACCATTTACATGCAAAGTTTCGCCTGAAACATAAGCAGCAGCATCTGATGCTAGGTAACAAACTGCAGCAGCAATTTCATCTGGCTGACCCAAACGTCCTGCTGGTACATTAGCGAGTGTAGCTGCTTTTTGATCTTCTGTTAACTCATCGGTCATATCTGTTTGAATAAAACCAGGTGATACAACGTTTACTGTAATACCACGCGATGCAACTTCACGAGCTAATGACTTAGAAAAGCCAATAACACCTGCTTTTGCAGCTGCATAGTTAGCTTGACCTGCATTGCCCATAGTGCCCACTACTGAGCCTATGTTGATAATACGACCGTTTCTTTTCTTCATCATTGGGCGTAATACAGCTTTAGATAAGCGGAAGATTGAGCTTAAGTTGGTGTCGATAATATCGTTCCACTCATCATCTTTCATACGCATTAATAAATTATCGCGTGTAATACCTGCGTTGTTTACAAGTACGTCAATATCGCCTAAATCAGCTTTAATTGCTGCTAAAGTTGCTTCTATAGAAGCAGCATCGGTTACATTTAATGCGTAACCTTTACCGCTACCACCTAGGTATTCGCTAATTTTAGCTGCACCAGACTCACTCGTCGCTNCCAGCTACTTTCGCGCCTTGTGCAATTAAAGTTGTTGCAATTGCTTTACCAATACCACGGCTAGCGCCAGTAATTAGGACAACTTTGCCCTCTAAAGAAAATAAGTTAGACATTTTATATACTCTTATTTAGCTGCATCAATTGAAGCACAGTCGTTTACTGAGCCACAAATCATTGCTTTATCAATTCGTTTTGCAAGACCAGTTAATACTTTACCTGGACCAAATTCGTAACTTTGCGTAATGCCTTGTGCAACAAGTGCTTGCACTGTTTCTGTCCAGCGTACTGGGCTGTATAATTGGCGTACTAATGCTTCTTTAATCGCATCAGCTGCTGCTTCAGCTTTCACGTCTACATTATTAATTACACCACACTTAGGTGTATTAAATGTTAAAGCGGCTAAATCTGCTGCAAGTTTTTCAGCAGCCGGTTTCATTAACTCACAATGTGAAGGCACGCTTACAGAAAGAGGTAACGCACGTTTAGCGCCTGCATCTTTACATGCTTGTGATGCTCTATCTACTGCAGCTTTATGCCCTGCAATAACAACTTGACCAGGCGAGTTGTAATTTACTGGAGAAACAACCTCACCTTGTGCTGATGCATCGCACGCAGCTTGAATTTCAGCATCACCTAAACCAATAATAGCAGCCATTGAACCAACACCTGCTGGTACTGCCTCTTGCATGTATAAACCACGATTTTCGACAAGCTTAACAGCTTCGCTCAAGCTAATAACATCACTACATACTAATGCAGAGTATTCACCTAAACTGTGACCNCTGCCATAACAACATCTGTATCAGGGTTTGCTGCTAACCAATGACGATAAATAGCAACACTTGCCGTTAATAAGGCAGGTTGAGTACGATGTGTTTCATTAAGTTTTTCTTCTGGACCATTAAGTACTAACTCAGCGAGATCGTAGCCTAATGCATCAGACGCTTCGCCAAACGTTGCTTTAACAATGTCTGAGCTTTCTAGTAACTCTTGTAACATACCAACGCTTTGTGAGCCTTGACCTGGGAATAGAAGTGCAATTTGTTGTGCCATACTTTGCTCTTTTTAATTAAACAAATAAATATTATTGTAAAACACGGCACATCAATTATTGATTAACCGCCGTGTTTTCGGAATGTGTTTTTTCGAAAATTGCGGCTATTTTATCAGGAAGTTGACGTTCAACTTCTTTTACCGCTTCATCGATCGCTGCTTGAAATGCCTTAGCTGAGGCATTTCCATGGCTTTTAACGACAATACCGCGCAATCCTACCAGACTTGCACCGTTATACTGGTCGGGGTTCACCTTTTTATAGAGTTTTTTTATGATTGGGCGAAGTATAAAGGCCATACATTTATAAAGAAGGTGCTTTTCGAGTGCTGCTGTAAACTTATTCATAATAAGTTTTGCTATGCCTTCGCATGTTTTGAGCGCTACATTACCTACAAAGCCTTCGCATACAATTACATCGGCTTTGCCTGTAAAAATGTCACTACCTTCACTGTAACCAACATAATTTATATGAGGGCTTTGTTGCATTAACTGAGCAGCCTGCTTAATGCCTTCGTGACCTTTTATGTCTTCAGAACCAATATTTAATAAACTCACTTTGGGGTTGTTACAACCCAATGCTTGACCGGCAACTACTGAGCCCATAATGCCAAACTGATACAGTATTTCGGCATCGCAGTGCACGTTAGCGCCTAAATCTAGAAGATATACTGGGTTTTTACCTTCGGTAGGCACAGCTGATATAAGTGCGGCACGTTTAACGCCTGGTAGCATTTTTAAAACATAGTGAGCCATAAAAAATAACGCACCCGTGTTACCAGAACTTACGCATGCTTGAGCTTCGCCCGATTTAACCAAATCGAGGGCAACACGCATAGATGAATCTTTTTTTGAACGTACAGCAATTGAAGGTTCGCAAGCATTAGTGACTATTTCACTACAATGGCGAATAATTAATCTTGGATGTGATAAAGAATCGAGGGATTCGAGTTCTTTAGATATAACGTGTTCGTTACCACACAAAATGAGTGTTAAGTTGGCATGAACGTTTACCGCATGTACGGCAGCGGGAATAGATGAACGGGGGCCGTAATCGCCCCCCATCATATCTAACGCTATGGTTAGATCTTTCAGCATAAAGCAATCTCTTATTTAGAAATTACTTGAACGCCTTTGTAGTAACCATCTGCAGTCACATGGTGACGACGATGAGTCTCACCAGATGTTTGATCTACAGTTAAAGTTGGACCACTGATCGCATCGTGTGAACGGCGCATGCCGCGTCTTGCACGAGACTTTTTGCTTTTTTGTACAGCCATAGTCTTCTCCTAAGAATCTTTCTTAAGTTGTTTCAAAATATCAAATGGATTAGGTTTATCATCTTCCGCCTTTAAAACACCAAAGCTGGCAGGCTTTGCTGAATAACTGCATGAAGCTTCGTTGTGGGTAGCAACTAATGGAATTGCTAAAATTAGTTCGTCTTCAATTAAATCAAAAACGTTAACTTCACCATTTTCATCAAGCGCTACTTCATCGTAGTCTTCTGGAAAAATATCTGACTCAGTGTCTTCACCTACTGGAGAATATACAAAGTCTTGAACCAAATCCAACCCTAAATCACCATTACAACGTTGACAAGTGACAGTTAAGTGTGTGGACAAATTGCCTCTAATCACAACGAAACCTTGATCATCGTTTTTGCAATGAATTTTTACCGCTATTTCACCTACTTCTTCCTGCACAACTTTCTCTAAACGAGTAAGTTTTTCAAGCGGTACAATTCCGTCATACTTTAAACGGTGCTGCGCTGCTTTGCCTGGATGAAGAGTGATGGGAATTTTCACCTTTTGCATAGGGGCTGCATCATATAGATAGTTAGTTTGTTAGTCAAAGTAAAAAACCATTTTTACGTGGTTTTTAACGTGTTTTACTTACGGATCTGATTTATCCTAACTCAATCTGATTTATCATAGGAAAAAATCCGTGAAGTACCCACTTATTTTAGCGTCAAGCTCACCTTTTAGGCAGTCTTTATTACAAAAATTTAATTTACCATTTGATACGTTTTCACCAGATGTTGACGAATCAGCACTTGAAGGCGAAACACCCACAGAGCTGGTTAAGCGTTTAAGTGAATTAAAGGCTTCAGTAGCAAATAAGCACTTTAACAAAGGTTTAGCTATTGGATCAGACCAGGTCGCAGTATTTAATAATCAAATTTTAGGTAAACCGCATAATAAACAGAATGCCGTAAAACAACTAAATTTATTTAGCGGGCATACTGTAACATTTTTAACGGGTTTATGTGTTTACGATATTGTAACTGGTAATAAAAAAACGTGTGTTGAACCCTTTAATGTTACTTTTAAAACCCTAAGTGACGCACAAATTAGTGCTTATTGCGATGCAGAACAACCTTACAACTGCGCAGGTAGTTTTAAAAGTGAAGGTTTGGGTATTTGCTTGTTTGAAAAATTAACTGGGGACGATCCAAATAGTTTAATTGGTTTACCATTAATTAAACTCAGCCAATTGCTGGCTGAGTTTGGTTTAGATGTATTAGCTGCCCAAAACAAATTTTAATTACAAAGCTAGCCAATTAACACGTGTTGCAGCTGTAGATAATTATCTACCGTTGCAACAGGGCTAAGCTTATTTAGCTGCTGTGCGTTGTGTACACCCATTGTTACGCCAATTCTATCCATGCCAGCAGCTTTTGCCATGGTCATGTCTATTTGAGTATCACCAATCATTACAGCGTCATTAGCGCTTATGCCAAGTTCTTCAAGTAATTGATACAACATATCTGGAGAAGGCTTTGATTGCGCTTCATCGCTTGTACGCGTTGCACTAAAAAAATGACGTAATTGACTTTGTTCAAGTAAACGATCTAACCCACCCCTACCTTTACCTGTTGCAACCGCTAAAATAATGCCCTGCTCTTTTAAAGTATTTAAAACGCTGGCAACATTAGCAAATACGGGAGTGGGAGTCGTATCGACACTGTATTGATATTTATAGCCTGAAATTAACGCTTGGTGCTGCGCTGCATTATCAGGAAATAAAACGTCAATTGCTTTTTCAAGCGACATACCAATAATGCTTTTAATTACTTCATCGCTAGGCGGCACAATATTAAGTGCAACGGAACTACTACGAATACAATTTACTATTTTAGTAATTGAATCCATAACGGTGCCGTCCCAGTCAAAAATGACAAGTTTGTACTTTTTGACTGATTTGTTACTTATCACGCTTTACTAGCACGTAATTTAAGCAAGCAACTACTCAATGCTTTATCAAGTGGTGCTTCTACTCGCATAGTCGTTTCATTTTTTGGATGATAAAAGCTTAAATCGTGTGCGTGTAAAAATAAACGATTTAAACCAACTTTACGCATTGAATCATCAAATTCTTGTTCACCATATTTATCATCGCACGCAATAGCATGACCTTTACATTGTGTGTGCACACGAATTTGATGCGTACGACCTGTAACCGGTGATGCTTGTACAAGTGAGCAAT
The DNA here is from genome assembly GCF_000498095.1 of Pseudoalteromonas sp. TB64. Classification (GTDB taxonomy): domain Bacteria; phylum Pseudomonadota; class Gammaproteobacteria; order Enterobacterales; family Alteromonadaceae; genus Pseudoalteromonas. Next base: position 37,082 of record NZ_AUTQ01000262.1, on the reverse strand, counting down.
CGTCAAAACGCTCAAGTACTTTAAAACGAGTATGTGACGGTTTACCTTCAACATTATCAACACGTACCACACGCTCACCCGACTTAAGTGTGTTTTTTCGTAGCCCTTCGGTTACATTTTTAGTTTTACCATCCCATTGACCGCTAACTAACGCCCAATAGTTTTTTTCCATGGTTTTTTCACGTAGCTGTTCATGTAAAGCTGTCAGTACTGAGCGACGTTTAGAAATTAATAAACAACCCGATGTATCACGGTCAAGTCTATGTACAAGCTCTAAACTACGTTCTTCAGGGCGTAGTACGCGCAATGCTTCGATTAAGCCGTAGCTTAAACCACTGCCGCCATGAACTGCCATACCTGATGGTTTATTGATTACAATAAGATACTTATCTTCAAATAAAATATCATTTTCAAGGCGTGTTACTTTATCAAGTTTTGCTGGTACAAATTCTTCGCGTTCAGCCACTCTAATTGGCGCTATACGAATAACATCTTCAAGCTGCAGTTTATATACAGGCTTAATACGTTTTTTATTAACGCGTACCTCGCCTTTTCGTAAAAGTTTATAAATAGCGCTTTTAGGCACCCCTTTTAAATGGGTAATAAGAAAGTTATCAATTCGCTGACCTAAATGGTCTTCGTTGATCGTGACATAAGTTACTTGTAAGTCGTTTTTTTCTGACATTGCCTAATCACTAATTTAAGTAAAATAATTTAGTTGCTAACACTGTAATAATAGTGGGATAATCAGCAGCGCAAATATTTAATATTTGCAAATAACAACGGTGCTTTTTAACACATTAAAACATTCGTGATGCACATTCTGGGTAGCCGATCATACAGATCCGAGTTAAGTTTTCCAAAGCTTTTATACATACCTAGTCAACACGTGCGATCAATTAACGGCAATGCGCGTAATATATTGCAAGTTAAGTTTGAACATGAAGCGATTTTTAATGTGATAGAAAAAGCAATGAACAGATAATTTGTCTGATAGTGGCGACGTAAAAACACGTCGTTCAGCATTTGCTCAATTATTGTAGTGCCGTATAGCAGCTTATTTAGAACTAAAAAAATCTAAAAAATAAGCGTTCATTAACATCGGCAGCGACTACTGCTCATAAACCGAATACTAGCGATACATGAAGTATGTGTATTGCTTACGATTTAATGAGCCCTACGCGCCTAATATGAATGATATTTAGTAAGATTAATATGACAGGCCGACTTCTGGGTAAACGTGTAATGCAGCTGAAAAGCCGACACTTTTACACCATTAAGAATTTAATAGCGTGACTACGCACTATTGTTTGCCACCATTTAAAATACTGCATACGGAAATACAGAGCCGTTCCGTTAAAGACCCAGTCGTGAGGCTGCACATTCTAAAAATAGGAACAACTGAACAGGCGAGAAAACATCGTCATGTCAGAGACATAAACTAGTAGAGTAATAATATGAAACGTATGCTAATCAATGCAACGCAGCAAGAAGAAATGCGTGTAGCACTGGTTGACGGCCAGCGCCTATATGATTTAGATATAGAAAGCCCAGGTCACGAACAGAAAAAAGCTAATATTTATAAAGGTAAAATCACGCGTATTGAACCATCTCTTGAAGCAGCATTTGTAGAATATGGTGCTGATCGTCATGGTTTCCTTCCTTTAAAAGAAATTGCCCGTACTTACTTCCCTGCAGGTTACACTTTCCACGGTCGTCCAAATATTCGTGACGTGATCAAAGAAGGTCAAGAAGTAATAGTTCAAGTAGATAAAGAAGAGCGTGGCCAAAAAGGCGCAGCTTTAACTACCTTTATTAGTGTTGCAGGTAGTTACTTAGTACTTATGCCTAACAACCCACGTGCTGGCGGTATTTCTCGACGCATTGAAGGTGATGAACGTACAGAGCTTAAAGAAGCACTTGGTCGTTTAGAGCTACCTAAAGGTATGGGCTTAATTGTTCGTACTGCTGGTGTTGGTAAATCATTTGAAGAACTAAACTACGATTTAAAAGCGTTACTAGTACATTGGGAAGCAATAAGACTTGCTGCTGAAAGTGCTAAAGCACCGTTTTTAATCCACCAAGAAAGTAACGTAATATTCCGCGCAATTCGCGATTATTTACGTCGTGATATTGGTGAAATTTTAATTGATAAACCACGAGTATTTGAAGAAGCGCAAGCACATATTGAACGCTTTCGTCCTGACTTCATGAGCCGTGTTAAACTTTATCAAGGCGACACACCATTATTTACGCATTACCAAATTGAAAGTCAAATTGAGTCTGCGTTCCAACGTGAAGTACGCTTACCGTCAGGTGGTTCAATTGTAATTGACCCAACTGAAGCACTTACTTCTATCGATATCAACTCGTCTAAGGCAACTAAAGGCGGCGATATTGAAGAAACAGCACTTAACACCAACCTAGAAGCAGCAGATGAAATTGCACGTCAATTACGTCTACGTGATTTAGGTGGTTTAATTGTTATCGACTTTATCGATATGACTCCTCCACGCCATCAGCGTGAAGTAGAAAACCGTTTAAAAGATGCAGTTCGCCCAGATCGCGCTCGTGTACAAATTGGTAAAATATCTCGTTTTGGTTTACTTGAAATGTCGCGCCAGCGCCTGCGCCCTTCATTAGGTGAAGCAAGCCAAGGACCATGCCCTCGTTGTAGCGGTCAAGGTACTATTCGTTCTAACGAATCAATTGCTCTTTCTATACTTCGTTTAATTGAAGAAGAAGCAATTAAAGACAACACAACACAAGTAAATGCTCAAGTGCCTGTTGCTGTTGCCGCTTATTTATTAAATGAGCAACGCCGTAGTGTTCAGCGCATGGAAAAACAGCATAGCTGTGACATAGTGATTATTCCTAATCAGCACATGGAAACGCCACACTATGAAGTAATGCGCTTGCGTAAAGACGAAACTCTTGAAACTGTGAGCTATGAACAAGTTGTTGCTCCAGAGCCTGAAGCATATGAAATGTCTAAATCGCCAGTAGCACAGGTTCGTGAAGAGCCAATGCTAAAAGGTGTTGTTATGCCTTCTACGCCAGCTCCACAAGCCGCGCCAGTAGCTAAAGCTCCTGTTGTTGAAGTGAAAGCTGAAAGTGGATTATTTGAAGCTATTGCTAAATGGTTTAAATCGTTATTTGCTAGCGAAACCGTAGAAGAGAAAAAAGAAGCTGCTGATAAAGAACAGCAAGAACAAGACGCTCGCAATAAGAGCCGTGGTAACGATAATCGTCGTCGTAATAACAATCAACGTCGTCGTAATAATCCTCGCTCTAAACCACGTGTTGAACGCACTACTAACGAAGATGAAGTTAAAACTGATTCTCCTGCAGTAACAAACGAGAACCAAGAGAGAAGCGAAAACCGCAATAAGCGTCGTCGTAATCCTAATTCACGTAAGCGACCTGAGCATAAAAGCGAAGATAAAGAGCAAGTAAAATCAGAAGTACCTGCGAAGGTAGAAACAACTGAAAAAGTTGCAGTTGATTCTAAACCAGCTCCAGCACAAGAGCCTAAGGAACAAAAACCTAAAGTTCGCCGCCAACGTCGTAATTTACGTAAAAAAGTACGTTTACAAGATGAAAATGCTGAGCAAGTAAAAGTAGCTGATCAAACGACTGAGCAAGCTGTGGTTAATGATGAGAAACCACAAGCTCAAGAGCAAGCACCTGTTGTAGAAAAACAAACGCAAGCTCCTGCAGAGAAAGCAGCACATATTAAAGAAGAAGTAGTCGCGGTTGAATCTAACGATGAAATAGCAACGACTGAAGACGATCAAGAACAAACGCGTACACGTTCTCGTCGTTCTCCTCGTCATCTTCGTGCATCAGGACAACGTCGTCGTCGCCCTGAAGGTGAAGGCAATGAAGCTAAGTCAGATGAAGCTCCTGCATTCGTGCCAGTTGCTGACCAAGCCGCTGCAGAGTATGAAGCTGAACTTAAAGCAAAGTCTGAAGAAACAGTTGTTAATGCATCTCAACAAGTTGAGCAAGCAATTGCTGTTGAAGACTTAGCTAAAGTTGAAGTACAAGCACAAACTGAGCAGCCAGCTAAAGTTGAAGCGCCAGTAGTAACTGAGCAACCAGCTAAAGTTGAAGCGCCAGTTGTCACTGAGCAACCAGCTAAAGTTGAAGCGCCAGTAGTCACTGAGCAACCAGCTAAAGTTGAAGCGCCAGTTGTAACTGAGCAACCAGCTAAAGTTGAAGCACCAGTTGTAACTGAGCAGCCAGCTAAAGTTGAAGCACCAGTAGTCACTGAGCAACCAGCTAAAGTTGAAGCGCCAGTAGTCACTGAGCAACCAGCTAAAGTTGAAACGCCTGTTGTAACTGAAAAATCAGTACCGCATGTTAAAACAGTAGTTTCGCAAGGTACTGCAAGTGCTCCAATGGCTCAGCCAACACCAGTTGCTGATAGCGAAGTAAAACATATATCTGTTGCTATGGCTCACGACAAACGTGAACTAGTACCAGACAGTGGCTTACGTGCAGGTTCAATCAAACCTGCTGGTCGTGCAAGTTCTGCAACAACTAAAACATTGAGTGCTGATTAATAACTAACACTCATTAAAAAGCCCCGCTGTTTAATAAATAGCGGGGCTTTTTTGTTTAAATACTTTGAATAATCAGAAGAGTTGCTTCACGCCTTTAATTAGTAATTTATTCACAAAGAGGTTAAGAGGCGCTGCGCTTTTAGAGGTCGTAATAAAGCTAAGTCTAGCTAACTTGAAAAACATCGCTAATAAACCATAGTTTGTGTTTTCTCATTTACTTCTCTTTTTGCAATGGATTTTTTAGTGGTTTATTAACAAAGATATTAAATAACTAGAAGCGGTGCTTCTCGCGTAGGCAAGCTTCACGCCTACAACCAAAATTTAACATTCAGTACAAATTAACCTGTAGGTGCACAACTTGTTGGCGTTACGGGCAACGCCCTCAATAAGTGATTTACTCACAAAGATAAGTAACGGTGCCTGTAAAAAAGCGCGATATAAATACCGCGCTCTTAAATCAGCTTTCAAATTTGATCATGAAAGTTTATTCGCTTTCACTTTCCATAAAGCGTTGAAGCTGATCTTTTAAATTTGGCGGAATACCTTTAATCACTAACGTATCGGTTGCTTCGTTATAAGTAACACGCTCACCTAAATGTTTACGCTCAAAACTCACGCTTACACCACCACCAAGACCCGAAAATTTAACCATACTGGTTACTGTTTTTTTATCTACCGGAAACGATTCTTCTAAATCGTAGCTTTGTTCTTTACAAAAGCTATCGAACGGGCTGTCATCACCTTTAGTAAGTGTAGCCGAAAGTTCACTTACGCTTGCATCTTCACCGGTCGTTACACAGTCACTACAGTAATCAAAAACTTGCTTACGTAAATCGTCTTTTTCAGATTTATCGAATTGCTGCTCTGATAAGTAATCTTCAACTGCACTTAGCATTACTTGGCTTTGTTGTTTTGAGTCTATACCCTCTTCACAACCTAAAAAGTCTAAGAAAAAGTCAGCAACTTTTCGACCTGCTCGTCCTTTAATAAATGAAATATAACGATTGTCTTCTGCCTGTGTATCCCACGCCGTTAAATCAATACGGGCAGCAAGTTGCATTCGCGATATATCAAGGTGACGCGAAGCTGCTAAATCAAGTTCAGATGTAATGGAATAATGTTCTTTAATATTTATCATCGCAATAAGCATGTAGTCAGTAGCTACATACTGATAATGACAAAAGATTAAATATCCGGTTTCGTTAAACGCATATTTATCTAGCTCTTCTTTTAAAACAGTTGACGCTTGCTCTGTCATGTTCCAAAAGCCTAGTTCATCATTACGGTAGCTTTGCATTGCGGATGCAACTACACTGTTTTTATCACCACTAAATGCACAATAACCTTTACCAGGCTTACCGTTGTATGCGTGATGCAATTGTTCGATGAACACAGCCACTTTATCGTTGATGATCATTTCATCATTTCGAAGATGAATTTGCGTATCGTCGTCTTTTTTGTCTACATAATGAACGACTAATTTTTTAACGTCTGTTGTCATCTTTGTTTTTCACGCCTCTAGTGTTAAAATACGGGAATATATCTATTTTATTGAACCAACTGATGCCAATCTTATCAAAATACTCTAATGAAGAAGTAGAACAAATCGTCGATCAGCTTATTGATGTGTTAACTAAACACAATGCGCCAGTAGATCTAAGTCTTATGTGTTTAGGAAATTCTATCACGCATATCTTAAAAGAGCATGTACCAACAGGGAAAAGACAAGCCGTTACTGAGAACTTTGCAAAAGCTCTTGCTCAGTCGGTTAAATAATATTTATGAATTTATCGCAGCACAATGAGTTTTCATCAAAAGCGAGTCAGTTGTTAAGCTGGGGGCATTGGTTTACCTTTGCCAACATTGGCTTAGCGCTATTTATTAGCTTAAGCTATTTATTTGCAGACTCGCCTCCAACAAGCTTTATGGGTATTGTTTATATGCTAGTAACGTGGCTTAGCCACACTAGCTTTATTGCCTTTTTAGCGTTTGTGCTGACGGTATTTCCGCTTAGTTTAGTTTTCCCCTACCCTAGACACATTCGCGGTATGGCTGCAGTAATAGCGACCTTTGGAGCTTCATTACTCACCCTTGATGCATATGTGTACTTTAATTTGGGGTATCATTTGAGTTCATCCGCTTTGCCCGAAATTTTATCGCTTTTATGGCATCGCTTAACAAGCTCACCGGCCCTAACAACAATACTTGCTGGCGGCATTGTTTTACTTATATTAGGTTTTCAATTAATTGTTAGTAATTTTACATGGCAACGTTTAGAACAATTGAAGCAATTAAAATTTGCGCGATATGCAATTTCATTTTTAATCGTTTGTTTTGCACTAAGCCACAGCATTCATATTTGGGCTGATGCAAATTTAGAGTTTGATGTTACTAAACAAGATAACGTATTACCGCTTTCGTACCCTACAACAGCTAAAAGCTTATTAGCTAAAAACGACCTGCTTGATATAGAAACGTATAACCAAGCGCATAACGTTAAAATTAATAATCAAAATATAAATTATCAAATGCCAGCGCCTTTAGAAAAATGTGAAGACTACACTCAAGCTAACGTAGATATATTTGTATTTGAAACTGATGAACAATTAGCACAGTTTGTAGCTAAAAATAAAAACATGTATAAAACCGAGCGATTTTTACAACCAACTGATCATAGCGATATGCTATTTAGTCTTGTATATGGTTTACCTGCTTTTTATAAAGCCGCAATTGTGAAAGATCAAACTTTACCTGCATGGCAAAGTCAACGTCGTAGTATTGAAATATCAGGAATAGATGAGCTAAGCTTTGTTAACGACCAAGCACATACAAACAGTGCTATTAGGGTTATTAAAGGCTCTGAAATTACAGTACCTCGTGATCACGCACAGTTTTTTGCTTTTAGCCTAGCAAGTGAAAACCAAGAGGTTGTAAGTACTTCTAGCTTATATAGTTCTGACAAGCGAATTTCTAAGGTTGACGGGTTAATTCAACCAAGTGACTTAATTGCGACAAGTGTTGGACAGTATTTAAATTGTAAAGCAATTACAACGCAAACAATGCTTGGCGTTAACTTATACAATAAAAAAGACGACATAGGCGTTAACTATTCACAAGGTGTCGTTATAGCCTATAAAAAAGATAGAATTACACTAATAGATTCAGATGGTAATTTTAAAAATATTTCTGCCGCTGAAGGTTTTTCTATTGAACAAGGACTCGATATTCCATTTTTAGTGCAAAGCATTAAAAAACTAAAAACATTTATTCAGTAACCGTTACCCCTAACCTAGCTTGCTATACTACCAAGCTAGGTTATAGTTTTACTTTAAGGCTATGGCGCCTAATAAAGTAGAATAATCACAGGGATGACCGTTATGTTTAAACTGTTTACTTACTCTTTTTACGTATATTGTATTTGTATTAGCTTTTATAGTAATAGCGCAAATACTTACTACAAATGTGTTACGGAAAAAGGCACTACCTTTTCTCAATTTCCCTGTGATAATGACGCTACTGTTTATAAAGTACACACTACAACAAATCAGCAAACTGGACCTAAAGTTGACTACACCAAACAATTGAACGAACTAGAACGTGAACGGTTGTTAAGTGGTTTGCAGGCTGAACTTCGTAGTAATAATCATAAATTAACGATACTCGAGCGAGAAAAAGAACGTGCTGAATATAAACAGCAGCAACGCCTCAATCATATTTTAGCTAACGACGATAAAAAACGTATTACTAGCGATATTACTAAAAAGCTAAAAGTGATTAATAAAGAGTATAAAAAGGATGTATCCGCGATTACTAAGCGGATAAAATCACTCGAAAAGAAGATAAATTCATATAAATAAGTTAAACGAAGATTAAAATATTACATCCGTACCATGTACTTTATTTAGCTTGGTTTTAAACTTAAAATAACATACCCTTAACACAATAGAGTATAAGCTCTAGCGTCTATTAAGGAGTTCACATGCAGGCACGTCGTATTGCCGAACTAATTTTAACAGGCTTTAAAAAGCACTATAAACTATTTCAAAAAATAACAGCGAAAGCCCCCCATGCTTTCGCCAATAAAGATTGGCAAGCAATAAATGATATTAGCCGATTACGTATTAGCTATTACGATAATCGCGTTAACGAAACTACACAAGCCTTACAGAAAGCACAATCGACCGATGAGCTAAATGAAGCTCTATGGCTTGAAGTAAAAAAAATATACCAACACTTTTTATGTTTTCATCCTCAGGCTGAGCTTGCAGAAACCTTTTATAACTCCGTATTTTGTCGTCTGTATCATAGACGCTACTTTCATAATGACTTTATATTTGTACAAGCCACATTAAAAGATGACCCACCGGTACCAGTTGAAGCAGAATATAGAAGTTATTTTCCGGTAGTCGATGGTTTAAAACCGACAATAAAACAAATTATCAATCACTTTGATTTCAAAGCTTCATTTGTCGATTTAGAGAGAGATATTCGCCTGCTCGTTAAGGCATTTTATAAGCAAGCACCCGATACACATCATCAACCATGGCAAATGCGATTTGATATACTCCATACCCCATTTTATCGAAATAAAGCAGCTTACATTATTGGTCGAGTTGTATCTAAAAGTGGCGTACAGCCTTTTATAATTGCCGTGCTACACCATGAAGACAAAGGCTTATACTTAGATGCATTATTGACTAAATCATCGCAAATGCGTGTTATTTTTGGTTTTGCTCGTGCTTATTTTATGGTTGAAACTCACGCCCCATCAGCATTGGTACGCTTTTTAAATCAGCTTATGCCGAACAAAACAATAGCTGAACTTTATAATGCTGTTGGTTTTCACAAACAAGGTAAAACAGAATTTTATCGCGAATTTTTAAGTCACCTTACTCACTCTAATGATGAATTTACCATTGCCCCTGGTACGCTAGGCATGGTGATGATGGTATTTACACTCCCCTCTTTTGGCTATGTTTTTAAAGTAATTAAAGACAAGTTTGGTGAAAGTAAACCATTTGGTCGCGACACTGTTTTAAAACGCTATCAACTAGTAAAAAGTCATGATCGCGTTGGGCGTATGGCTGACACCATAGAGTATTCTAACGTCGTATTTCCTTTAGCCCGTTTTGATAGTAATTTACTTGCGCAATTACATAAAACAATTGGCTCATCAATGGTGATCGAAGGTGATTGGTTAATCATTAAACATTTATATATTGAAAGACGCATGACACCACTAAACCTATTTTTAGAAAATGCAGATGACGAAAGTGCTGCTGATGCAATTGAAGAATATGGTCAAGCACTTAAAGAAATGATTGCCGTTAATATATTCCCGGGTGATATGCTATTAAAGAACTTTGGGGTAAGTAAACACAAACGTATAATTTTTTATGATTATGATGAAGTGCAATATTTAACGGATATGAACTTTAGAGCTCTACCTAAAGCAAAGAGCTACGATGACTATCTTACAAATGAGCAGAGCTATTCAGTGGCTCCTCAAGATGTATTTCCTGAACAGCTTTGTACTTTTGTAACGCCAAACCCAACGTACAAACAATTTTTATTAAGTACACACCCTGAATTAGTTGACGTTAATTTTTGGAAGCAGGCACAACAAAACATAAAAAATGGGCAAGTGAGCCATATTTACCCATACCCGACAGCACAGCGCTTTATCCATCACTGGTAAACGAAGGACACACATGAATATAAGTAAAATAGATTTAAATTTACTGGTTTACCTCGACACGCTACTACGAGAATGCAACGTAACACGCGCTGCAAACCAATTGAGTATTACACAACCTGCAATGAGTAATGGTCTTAAACGGTTGCGAAACCTCTTTAACGATCCTATTTTAGTACGAACCAGCGATGGTATGGTACCGACAGAGCGTGCATTAGAGTTGCAACCTGTAATACGCGGTATATTAATGACTCTTGAAGAGACTCTTGCGCCAAACAGAGAGTTTGAAGCAAGCCAAAGTAAACGCGTATTTAGGATTATGGCAAGCGACTATGCGGCGAGCACTCTAGCACCCAAACTGCTTAGTAAATTACACGACGAAGCCCCTGACACTACATTAGATATACTCACCCCTAGTGATGTGACTTTTCATGATGTAGAAAATGGCAAAGTTGATATGGCTATTAATCGCTTTGAAAATCTACCTCAATCGTTTCATCATAAGCGTATTTGGAAAGATAGCTTTTGCTGCTTAGTTAAAGCTGACAATCCCATTATCGAAAGCTTTAGTTTAGATAGCTATTTAAAGGCACGTCATATTTGGGTAAGTAAAACAGGCTTTGGTGTTGGCGTTGGAATGGATCCTAAAGATGTACAAAAACTTGGTTGGGTAGATGAAGCCCTTGCTCATTTTGGTAAACATCGCAATATTGCTACTTTCACACGTAATTATCATGTGGCGATACACCTAGCCAAAGAAAAAAACCTCATTGCGACTCTTCCCTCTAAAGCTGCGAACATGTACTCGGATGATCCTGGGCTTAAAATTTTAGAACCGCCCTTTCCTATCCCTCCTTTTGAGTTAGATATGATTTGGAGTCCTCTTTTGCACAGAGATGCGAGCCATATTTGGTTACGACAAAAAGTAGCTGAGGTTGCCGAAGAGCTAAAATAACCTTATTACACAATATCTTGTAAAAATTGCTGGGTTAAAAGTATTATAAATTAACTTAGTAATCTTAATTTGTTATTATTTCAATAAAAATCAACAGGTTAAAATAGATTAACATGGTGGAATAGCCTTTGCTTTATTAAGTTGTACTTTAATATTCATTTAATAAAAGAGGTCATTATGAACACCCATCAAGGAACAGAAGTAAATCATATTACTGACATTATTCAAGTAATGAACAGCGGCATCGACTTTTACGAAAAAGCCCAAGAAAAAGTAAAAGATCCTGCTATTGGCGCACTTTTCCAGCGTATGATTGATGCCCGTAAAGTAAGTGTTGAGCGCCTACAACCCTATGCTATTAACGAAAAAGGCGAACGCGAAGATGGCTCTTCATTTGCAGTAGAAGCACGCCGTGCATATACAGCCGTTTTAACTACATTTAGTTCAAATAACGATAGTACATACGTTAAAGAGCTTGAAGAAGTAGAAGATAAGACACTAGCAGAAATCAAAGCTGCAATGGATAAACCTCAACCCGCAGATTGTGAAGCAGCTTTAGCAAAAACATTGTTAACAATGCAAAGCTGTCATGCTGAGATGAGTCGAATGCAAAAGCATTAAGTTTTAATTTTTTACGTCAAAACGCCCAGCCTTGTGCTGGGTTTTTTATTGCCTTTAAATAATCGATGATTTAAATATTACATAGTGCGACATAATTTATACAAATATTTAATATTATTAGAATATTTAATTAACCACACTTTATTTTAGCTGTGCTAGTTTTGTTAATAGGATCCTAAAACCTCGCTGTGGCGCCGCAGCATTTAACTAAAAGTAAGGTCCAATATGAAAAGTAAACTAACTAAACTGCAAAATAATGCTGATGTAGATATGACACCTATGCTTGATATAGTGTTCATATTACTAATTTTCTTTATTGTAACTACATCTTTTGTAAAACCGGTAGCTATTGAATTAAACCGCCCGCTCGATAGCCCTCAAATAGACAAACCAGTTAAAAATGCGTTATTTAGTATTGATGAAAGTAACGCAGTGTACTTTGCTGATAGGTTGATTGACTTAGAGCAAGTCTCTACTAACTTAGCAATGTTTGCTGCAAAATATGAAATAAGTTCGGTATTGATAAAAGCTGACGAAAATAGTAATCACAATACATTGATGAATGTAATAAACAATATTAAAGAGTATGAGAACTACTCTATTGCCCTAGTCTCTAAATAAGCATTTAGAATAAACAAAGGGCCTTACGGCCCTTTAACTATAAATAACAATAGGGAGTGTTATCTTTAAAAACGGTATTCTGCGCCTACATAGTAATAAGCACCATTAAATCCAAATGGAGCTGAGCGACGAGAGTATTCAAACACGCCAGAGCTACTTACCACTGTATTGCCATTAGCATCTACAATTGTGCCCGAGCGAGAGTTACCAATTTCATTCTTATCTGGGTAAACATCAAACAAGTTGTTTGCACCAATATTTACAGATAAATTTTCAGTTACAAAATAATTAACTTTTACATCAGTTAAAATTTCTGCTGAATAAGTTTGGCTGCCACCATCTTCAACTGTGTATTCACCAAAGCGATTAAGCGATAAATTAACCGTCCAGTCTTCATTTTGGTAAAGCGCACTTAAGTTAATGCGATCTTCAGGCTGCCATTCTTCAATGATTGAAATTTCTTGGTCTGAGAATACATCTTCAACTGGCACAGTTTCTAAACCTGAACCTGATGGTGTAAATAATGAAACAACATCAGTTTTAGTAAAGTTAGCTGCTAATGTAAAATCAAGCGTGCCACCTAAGCCTTCAGTATTCCATGTTGCTACAAAATCAACACCGCGAGTTTCTGTATCAGCTCCATTTAAGAAAAATTGACCAGCTCCTGCACCTGAGCTAACTAATGCAGCATCTAAGCTTGAAGATAAACCTTTACCTAAACGGTTACTTATAACTATACGGTCGTCGATATCTATTGAGTAGTAATCAACCGTTACGTTAATGTTATCTGTAACGTTATAAACAATACCTAAACTGCGGTTTTGCGATTTTTCTTCTTTAAGTTTTGGAATACCTAAACTTTGCGCAAGTGCTGAGTCATTTCTAAAAGTACCTACTTCTTCAGCTACTAACGTGCCATCTGGACCAATAACAAACTGTGTACTTATGTTGTTAAAGTACAATTGCTGCATTGAAGGCGCTCTAAAACCTGAACTTAACGCACCACGTAATGAAACGGCATCCGTTATTGACCAGTTACCAGCAAGTTTAAAGTTGACTGTATCGCCAAAACCTTTGTAATTATCGTAGCGTAATGCACCTGATAAAATTACATCATCAATTACATAGGCTTCTGCGTCTAAGTAAAACGAAATTACATCTCGCGACTCATCAACCGACGATGCTGGCGATGAACCACCAAAACCTTGCGTTCCACCCGACGCATCTTCAGAGCCTATTCCGCCGCTTAAACCATCGTATATGCTCACACCATTGTTAGTATCGTAATCACGGTATGCGTATTCATTACCCTCTAAAATGCGGTATTCATCAGTACGTATTTCAGCACCCATCGCTAAAGAGTAATCATCAAAGTTTTGAGTAAAATCAATATTGAGTGTTTGTAGTGATAATTCCATACCGTAAGCATATGCTTCACGTGGGATCGTTGCGCGAATATCAGCGGCACTTAAACCTTGATCGTAACGTAAAAAGTTAGCATAAGAAGCATTGATAGTGTCACTTGTTGTGTAATCAATACTGTTTTCGCCGTAAGTATAAGAAATATCTAAACTAGCGTCGTTATCAAACTCAGTTTTATAACCAAAGTTATAAGAGATATCGTCGATAGTCGTATTAATTTTTGGTAAGAAACCTAGCGGAATAGTTGCGTCGTTATCTTGTAAAACAGAGTTACCATCTGCATTTGCATTATGGCGGAAAAATGCTGCCGATTCATTATCACGTGTAGAGTAAGTAATGAAACCATAAAGCTCGCCATCACCTAATTGGTAACCCGTATTCACAACTAAACCAAATTGTTGTGAGTCTGCATCACCAATTCTAAAAGTGTCTCTATCTGCTGTAAGTTCGCGAGGGTCACCGGCTAATAAAGTACCATCGCTAAGTTCTGTACAACCATAAAACTGACACGAACCATGTACACCGGCACGATTTGTTGGCGCTCGGTCGCGATAATTAAGTGTTACATTTACATATCCGTCGTCGCCTAAAGCAAGACCTTTGTTAAAATCTAGGTTAACAGTTTCGCCATCGCCTTCAGAATATTGCCCGTAATTTATAGCGGCTTTACCACCTTCACTACCATCTTTAAGTACAATATTAATTACACCAGCAATTGCATCCGAACCATACTGCGCAGCAGCACCGTCGCGTAATACTTCAATACGTTTAATTGCAGAAGCTGGAATTGCATTCATATCGGTACCCGCAGTACCACGACCTACCGATGAGTTAATATGAATAATACTTGCTTGGTGACGACGTTTACCGTTGATCAGCACTAAGGTTTGATCTGGACCTAAACCACGAAGTGTCGCAGGTCTTAATGCATCAGTACCATCACTAATAGCTGAACTTGAAAAGTTAAAAGAAGGGGCAATAGCCTGTAACATGCGACCCACTTCTGTCTGGCCTGTATTTTCAAGTGCTTCTGCACTCAAAATATCTACTGGAACGGGTAAATCTTCAACTGAACGACCCGCTACACGACTACCTATGATAGCAATTTTTTCAATTTTTTCTTGAGCAACATCTTCTGCTGCATTTACGCCTTGCGAATTTGCTGCAAGTAACGCTGGTAATATAGCTGCACTGACCGCTGAAAGCTTAATCATGTTGTTATCATTCCTGTTGATTTGTTTGAGTTTTATACTCAGTAAACCATCTTGATCAACAACCGCATCGAGTTGGGTCCCACTTAACAATGCCTGTAAGGCATCTAACTGGGTGTAAAATCCATAAACCGAATTTGCATCGTACTGCTTTGCTAACTCATAAGAAAACATCACGGTTTGCTCTGTTTGTTTAGCAAATTCAATTAAGGCTTTATCTGCTCGCTGCGCTTTGATATCAAATTGCACCATTTGCCCAGTGGTTTGTGTAGCTGCTTGTACACTTAAGCTCAAAAAAGCCGGTACAAGCACACTAAAGCCACTCAATAAATGCGTTTGGTTACTGCGCAACTTATACAAACAGGTGGCAAACAAAAATCCTCTATAGTTTTGTTTCTTTTTTTTAATGTTTTTTTTACTTACAGTCTTTATTGGTGCAACTTTATCTAACATTTGCTTAATTTGCATAACTGCTACTTATGATTCTGTATGGTGTTTAAGACTGACTACGTATTCACCTAAACGCTCATGATCAATTGAAAAGTTTGTTTGTAAACTCTCAAGTAATCCTTCAACGTCACCTGCTTTAAATACTCCCGCAACTTTAATACTGCCAAGCTCTGCAGATGAAAGCTCAAAACGTGTTGAGGTATAGCGGCTAACTTCATTTAATGCATCACTTAGCTCTTCACCATTAAAAATAAGCATGCCGTTTTGCCATGCTAAATCTCGTTGTACATCGTCAACAGATAACTGAGTAATTGGTTTAGTAATGCTTTTTTGAATAATGATTTTTTCGCCTGAGGTAACAATGTTTGCGTTAATTTTTCGAATTTTTTGTGTGCTGTTATTAGCAAGTTGATAGGCTTTAAAATCATTAGCATCTACAGCAACACTTGGATCGGTAACCATAACTTTACCTTCAGTTACTACCAGCTCTAAATCTGAAGAGGTATTGCGTTGAACATTAAATACAGTGCCTAAAGCCGTAAAGCTCTTATCGCCAGCCATAACACTAAACGGGCGGGTAGCATCTTTTGCAACATTAAATCGCCCTTCACCTTTGCTTAAAAGTAATTGCCTACGTCCTTTGCTGTATGCGACCTCTAATAAACTATTGGTATTTAACTGAACAATAGTGCCATCAGGTAATACGTATGTGGCTTGCTCGCCTACTTTCGTTTTATAAATTTTAGTGTAATTAATCTTTGCTAACTCTTGGCTGTAACCACTTTCTAAATTAATGAGTAAATAGCTGCACACCATTAACGCAGCAAATAAACTCGCTGCTATTGAATACGAAAATACCCAGTTAGTTTTTTGTGGCGCGGTACTGCGATGAGGAAATAAACTACTTAATTCATTTAATACCGACAGCTCATCCCATAAATGGGCTAGCTCGTATACGGCATCTTGATGAGCCGTACTTTGCATCATCCATAATTTAAATTGCTCTTTTTCGTCATCATTAAGTCCGCGATCAATCGCACTTATCCAATCACAGGCTTTTTCTAAGATTAAGTCTTTTGAGGTAAACTGATGCACATTACTCATTTTGCTACCCTCTGAGTAGACAGCGGTTGCAGTGACGTTGGAATATTATCGCTATGCGCATTAATATTCCGGTCATGCTCTCGCATATACAATATTGTTTGTAATAATCCTTTGGCAATGTGTTTTTCAACAGTACTTTGACTTAGCTGCATTTGTTCTGCTATTTCTTTTTGACTCATGCCATATACTTTTTTTAGTATAAAACACTTTCGAATTGATGAGCTTAATTGCTCTGTTGCTTTGCAAAAAAGTAAAAAGCGTTCTTTTGAAGTGTATTCATCTTCTAATTGCATTGATTTAAGCAACGTGGGTAATTCACTGTCGTGCTCTAAAGACTCGCTAAATTTGTTATCCCATTTTGCAATGTGATTTAGCGCTAAATGTTTAGCTGTTTTGAGCATGTAACTACGCGTAAATTGAATATCTTGCTTTAAATCAGCTTCATAGCTTTTTATAAACGTTTCTTGCACTATGTCTTCTACATCATCGGGTTGTACAATACGTGATACAAAACGTTTAAGTTGACTTGAAACATCAACAAATGTTGACGTGAAACTTACTTTTTTCGTCATCCTTAACACCCACCTGTTATTGTTTGTATGGTCGTTAGATTACGAGTTTTAAGCATAAAAACCAAGCTCAGATGTTAACATTAGGTAATTTAAATAAATGAGAAGATATATGAGTAAACTTTTAGACTACATAAGGCTTAGCTTTTTTGCATGTGGTTTACTACTTGGTGTACAAATACCTGCTTTTGTTAGCAATTTTGGACAAGCGCTCAACGCACATTTAGTTGAGGCAAATACGGCAATTGCACCATTTAAAAAAGATGCAGCTCAATACTTTAATAATGATTTGAGTAAACTCATTAAACATTACCAAAATTTAGGTGATGATATAGTTGGTAAAGGTGGGAATCATATAAATACGCTTTTTAAACGCCAACAAAACCTACAACAAGCAGTAAATGAATTTACCCAATCCCCATATTTATTTACTTTATCGAGTGATCTTACAAACATAAAACAACAAGTTTGGCTTCATTTTGAAGGTCAAATAATACTTAAAGAAGACTCTATTACGGCCGCTATTATTGCTGCCATTTTAATAGCAATGCTTGCTGAACTTTGTGGGTTTTTATTACTTGTTGGCTTTAAACGTGGCTACAAAAAACTGTTAAAAATTAAGGAATAAATAAAGACTTCATAAAATCGTAAAACACGTCAGTTTTTCGTGTTGTTAAGCTGTTCTGTGGTCGTAAAAACCATACCGGTGCATCACTTTGTGCCATTACACCTGGCATTACTTCTATTAAAGTACCATTTTTAATGTCTTCATGAATTGCTATCATTGATTTAATTGCAATACCATGACCAGCAATCGCGGCTTGAGTCATGTTGTCTGAATTAGAAATAGTAAATCGTGTTCTCGCGTTAAACGTATGTATTTTACCTTGTTCATCAAAAAGCTTTAATTGCCTTTGCCACGGTAAACATACCCAGTAATGGTCGCTCAATTGCGTTAAGTTTTTAGGCATCCCATATTTTTCTATATAGCTAGGAGCTGCGCAAAGTATACGGCTATTGTTAACTATTTTTCGCGAAAGCAAACCTGAATCATTTAGTTGCCCAACTCGAATTGCCACGTCTTGTGCATCATCAACTACATTTACAAAATGATCGGTTATTAAAAAATCCAGTTTTAACTCAGGATAATTTTGCTCAAATTCAGTTAACTTTGGCATTACATATTTTGAAAAAACCCAAGGTGGCATTGTTACTCTTAACAAACCACTAACAGACGAACTGCGCGCACCAATAATGTGTTCAGCGTCGTGTAGTGCCTCAATAATAGCCCCCACTCGCGTGTAAAAAATCTCTCCTGCCGGCGATAAACGTACTCTGCGGCTATCTCTAAAAACTAAAACAGTAGACAATTCACGCTCTAATTTACTTAGCCGATGGCTTACTGTTGCAGGTGATAAGCGTTGCTCACGCGCTGCAGCAAGTACCCCCTTATTTTCGACTACCGCTATAAACGTTTCTAAATCACTCAAGTTATACATAATAATGCCAATATATACTTTTCAATGTTTAACATTTTCGAATGAAGCTTTCACTTTTGCAATGTTTATTTAAATAACTAAAACACTATACTCAAACGCAGTTCAATTATTGAGGTTTTATCATGAGTTTAAAAGCGCAAATAGATGCGTACAATGTTGAAAAAGACGCCAAGTTACCGGCTGATGTTTTAGCACTAATGAACACGACAAACGAAGAACTGATTGCACAGCATATTAAAGATAACGCTTTGCAAATTGGTCAAAAAGTAGAGAACTTTAGCTTAGCTAATCACAACGGCGAAAACGTTGAGCTTGAAGATTTACTTAAAAAAGGCCCGGTAATTGTTAGCTTTTACCGTGGTGGTTGGTGTCCATATTGTAATTTAGAGCTAAAAGCCCTGAACGATTATTTACCTCAATTTAAAGCTCAAAACGCACAGTTAGTAGCGGTATCACCACAATTACCTGACGAAACGCTATCTACAGCACAAAAGAATGAACTTGAATTTGATGTTCTTTCAGATGTAAGCAATAAAGTAGCAGAGCAATTTGGCTTATTATTTACGCTAGATGAGCGTATTCAAGCTTTGTATACTAAGTTTGGTATTGATTTTGAACATTACTACGGTGATAAAAGTTATAAACTTCCGTTACCGGCTACCTACGTAATTAATCAAGATAGCATTATTACCTACGCATTTTTAAGCGAAGACTACACATTACGCGCAGAACCTATTGATATAATGACAGCACTTGAATCGGAGAATAGTTAATGTCTATTTTAAAATCGTTAAAAACAATCACACTTTCACTTCTTGTAGGTACTAGCCTTGTATCAGGCTATGCAATAGCTGATGAAGCACAAGAACAAGCAAAACCTAAAGTACTTATTTTTGATGTAAACGAAACTCTACTTGATTTAACGTCAATGCGTACCTCGATTGGTAAAGCACTTGGCGGACGTGAAGACTTATTACCATTGTGGTTTTCAACTATGTTACATCATTCGCTTGTAGATACTGTAACAGGTGATTACCACGATTTTGGTCAAATTGGTGTTGCTTCTCTTGCAATGGTTGCTAAAAACAACAATATCAAAATTACTAATGAGCAAGCTAAAACAGCTATTGTTACTCCACTTTTAACACTTCCGCCACATAGCGATGTTAAAGAAGGCTTGGCTAAACTTAAAGCACAAGGCTATAAATTAGTTAGCCTTACAAACTCTTCAAACAAAGGTGTACAAGCACAGTTTGAAAGCGCTGGTTTAACATCGTACTTTGATGCGCGTTACAGTATTGAAGATATTAAAATTTATAAACCGGATCTACGTGCTTACGAGTGGGTACTTAAAAAGCTAAATGTAAAACCAAGTGAAGCAATGATGGTAGCGGCGCACGGTTGGGATGTAGCTGGTGCTAAACAAGCTGGTTTACAAACGACCTTTATTGCACGCCCTGGTAAAGCACTTTACCCATTAGCAAAAAAACCAGATCATGTAGTAAAAGACTTATTTGAACTAGCTGAAATACTTAAATAATACCAATCAGCCTACGTTAGTAGCTAAGTATTTAAATTAATATGCGAGCGGTTAATGTTAAAACAACATTAGCCGCTTTTTTATGTGCAATAACATCATCGTAAGTAATACTTTAAGCATTATTTACGGTAAAACTACACGCTAGTAATTTAGTATCGAGAGCGCTACTATTAAATAATCTGGGCTCTGGATAATAAATCTATCTCAAGCAGCTATTTCCAGCGTTAACTGCGTTAATATACTTGCAATAGCCTCGCTATTAACACGTAAATTCACCTCGTTCTCACTGAAAACATTTAGCGAGAGAAAAAATTAAATATCCTTCTAGTTAATATGTTAGTAAACATCTTAAACAAAGTTCAGGTTAAATACGTTGTGGAGAGTGTAATGAAAAGTCAAAGATTAGGTGAGTTTGAACAATACTTTCAAATTGATGAAAGTATTAGAGTTAATTTATTTACTGTCAACAATAAGCAAGTTCCTAAGTCGCAACTCGAACTTGAAGACGACATTCCCCCTTTATTTAAATTAGCTAACGAAGTAAGTGAATTAGAGCAAAGCTCTTTGCGTCCACTTCGTAATTTAGGCGATATGGCACAAGAGTTAGCGGCTTTTTTACAGGCACAATCTCGTAAAATTGATTTAATAATGAGCCATATTTTAGCCTCAGAGCAAGCACAAGATAATCATATTCAATGTGACAGTTACGGTGGCGGCGGNCCCGACGTACACTCTATTGGTCAAGCGTTTAGAACCAAACTGTTTTTACATAACGAAGCCTCTGCAGTGTATTGTTATACCGAAGTGGTCGCTGTTGAAAAAATAGATAATGAACATTACCAATACACATTATTGTTTGTTGCAATAAGAGATAGCGATCAAGAACTTATAGTAAGAGCTAGTTTACACGCACAAACTCGTCAGCTAAAAAAACGCCAAGAGCTTGAGTTACCATCAAATAAAGAAAACGAAGATAAATAAAAAATATTTACAATAATTACTTAAAGCGCTTTATAAATTGGCTTAAAACCGATTAATAATGCATTCACTGTTTTAGCTATAGAGCCTTTACTACTTGGAGTAAGGCAATTTCTTAATTGCTTTTAATTCCAACTAAAGTACGTATTTTGAAGTGGCTTGGGTATATTTGAAATGCTAAACTAGCATCATCTTAATTTGTATAAAAAATCCATGAACTTTAGACTTTTACCAGAATGGGCTGAGCAAGATGCAATTATGCTAACTTGGCCACATAAAGACACCGACTGGGCTGATAATTTAGCTCGTGTTGAGCCTGTTTACATTGAACTTGCTAAACATATCACCGCGCAACAGCAACTTGTTGTTGTGGCTCATAATGAACTTTTAAAAACGTATATTATTTCGCTATTAAATAAAGCTGAAATTAATTTAGAGCGTGTTCATTTTGTAGTTACGCCAACAAATGATACGTGGGCTCGAGATCATGGTCCACTTACTTGCTCTGCACTTGATAATGCAGACCAGCTAAAAATTTATGACTTTACCTTTAATGGTTGGGGCAATAAGTTTGAAAGTAAGCTTGATAATCAAATAAATCACACTTTAGTAAAAGCACTTAGTGATAAAAAAAATCAATATCAAGCGCTTGACCTTGTACTTGAAGGTGGTGGCGTTGAAATAAACGAGCATGGTGTATTACTTACAACCAGCGAATGTTTGCTTAATAAAAACCGTAATCCTAATTTAAGCCCAAATGACATAGAGACACTTTTAAAAAGTCATTTAGGAGCAACACACTTTTTATGGGTTGATCACGGTTATTTAGCTGGCGATGATACTGACAGCCACATTGATACATTAGTGCGCTTTGCCCCAAACAATACGCTTGTGTATGTTAAATGCGATGATAAGAGCGATGAGCATTACAACGCGCTTAACGCGATGGAAAAGCAGCTTCAAAGCTTTAAAACAGCTGATAACACCCCATATAGTTTAATTGAATTACCTTGGCCTAAAGCAGTTTACGACAATGAACAAACTCGTTTACCTGCCACATATGCTAACTACTTAATTATTAATAACACTGTACTTGTACCAATTTACGCTGATGCAAACGACGAACTCGCTCTAGCACAGGTTCAAAAAGCGTACCCTAAGCACAATATAGTAGGTGTTAATTGTTTGCCAATTATTGAACAGTTTGGCAGTTTGCACTGTATTACAATGCAGTTACCTCGTGGATTTTTAGCTGGAGCAGCATAATGACAAGCCCTGAAAAATTAACTGTTGCCTTAGTGCAACAAAGCAATAGCACTAGTGCCGAGCAAAATATAGCAAAGTCTGTTGCCGGTATTCGTGAAGCTGCCGATAAAGGCGCCAAGTTAGTTGTATTACAAGAATTACATCGTAGTTTGTATTTTTGCCAAACAGAAGATGTCGATGTTTTTGATTTAGCTGAAACAATTCCAGGTCCAAGCAGTAACGCATTAGGCGAACTAGCTAAAGAACTAAACATTGTTATAGTTGCATCACTTTTTGAAAAACGCGCGACAGGTCTTTATCACAATACTGCTGTAGTACTTGAAAAAGACGGCAGTATTGCTGGAAAATACCGAAAAATGCATATTCCTGACGACCCTGGCTTTTATGAAAAGTTTTATTTTACCCCTGGTGATATAGGTTTTGAGCCTATACAGACCTCTGTAGGTAAATTGGGCGTATTAGTATGTTGGGATCAATGGTTTCCTGAAGCAGCTCGATTAATGGCAATGGCTGGCGCTGAAATACTAATTTACCCAACCGCTATTGGTTGGGATCCTAACGACGACATTGCTGAGCAAACTCGTCAAAAAGACGCATGGGTTATTTCACAGCGTGCGCATGCTGTTGCCAATGGCGTACCAGTAATTAGTTGTAACCGAGTAGGTCATGAAAATGACCCAAGTACTCAAAGCGATGGCATTGCGTTTTGGGGAAATTCTTTCATTGCAGGCCCTCAAGGTGAAATGCTTGGCGAAGCAAATAACACTAATGAGCAAGTTTTAGTGGTAGAAATTGATCAAAAACGCTCAGAAAACGTAAGACGTATCTGGCCGTTCTTACGTGACCGACGAATTGATCACTATAAAGACTTAACAAAAATATACCGCGACTAAGTAATCTGAACTCTAGATAATAAATCTATCTCTAGCAGCTATTTTAGTGCTAAAGAAAAATAAATTTAAATATCGTTATGGCTCAATACTTAGTAAATCTCTTAAACCGATTGCAGGTGAAATAATATAATTGGCTCTTTTGAGCCAATTTATAAATGGAGTAATAAATGGCGTTTGAGCAATGGGCAGCCTTGCCTTGGGTAAAATCTCAAAAAGATAAAATTCAGTGGGGGCAGCTTAACGGAAGTGGTTTAAGTATTGCGATTGCTGAGGGTGTAAAAAAACAAGAAAACTTGGTGTTAATAGTCACCCCCGACACGCCAAGCGCACTGCGCCTAGAAACCGAATTAGAATATTTATTACCTGATAATCCAGTAATGATATTTCCTGATTGGGAAACTTTACCGTACGATCATTTTTCTCCGCATCAAGATATTATTTCAGCAAGATTAGCGACATTAAACACCTTAAAAAACGAACAAAAAAGCGTGTTAATTGTACCTGTATCAACCTTAATGTTGCGCACCGCCCCTGCTTCTTTTATTTATGGCTCAACTATTAATTTTAAGGTTGGTGATAAACTTGATACACATAATTTTCGTCAAAACTTAGAGCAAGCTGGCTATTTAAATGTTCAGCAAGTAATGGAGCACGGCGAATACGCAATTCGTGGCTCTATTGTTGATTTATTTCCTATGGGAAGCCCGCATCCATTCAGGCTCGACTTCTTTGATGATGAACTCGATACTATTCGCCTGTTTGATGTAGAAACGCAGCGCTCTGATGAAAAAGTAGATAAAATTGAACTACTTCCAGCCCACGAGTTTCCAACCAACGAAGCCGATATTGAACGCTTTAGAATAAGTTACCGTGAAAAGTTTGGTGCAAGTTCTCAGCAAGACTCTGTTTACATGCAAGTCAGTAAAGGTAACTGGCCCGCTGGTATTGAATATTATATGCCGCTGTTTTTTGAAAAATTAGCGACTATTTTTGATTACCTGCCGGATTCAACAACGGTTATGCATTTAGGTGATTTAGAGCATGCTGCTGATAACTTTTGGCACGATGTAAATGTACGTTATGAAAATCGTCGTGTTGACCCACTTCGTCCATTATTAGAACCCAATGCGCTTTACCAACCTATTGACGAGTTGTTTTCTAATTTAGGGCACTTTGCACGTATTCGCCTGTCGCTTGCAAAACTTGGTACTAAAGCCGGTAATAAAAACTTAAACGTAACAGAATTACCCGTTATTCGTATTGATCATAAGCAACATGAACCCTACGGCGCATTTATAAGTTATGTGGCAGAACAAAAAAAGAAAAAAGGCCGTATTTTATTAAGTGTTGAATCAGATGGACGCCGCGAATCTTTACTGAGTATATTAAAGCCTAGCGGATTAAAATTTAAAGAATTTGAAACGCTTGAACAATTTACAAAAAGTGAGAGTGATGTAGGTTTAATTGTAAGCCCACTTGAACAAAGCGTAGTACTTGGCACTAAACCAAGCTTATCGATAATTACCGAACAAGAACTGTTAGGTATTAAAGTATCTCAGCGAAGACGACGTAAGCACAAATACGAAGCCAGCCAAGATGCGCTTATTCGTAATTTAGCTGAGCTTAAAGAAGGTCAGCCTATTGTACATCTGGATCATGGTGTTGGTCGTTATCAAGGTTTACAAACCATTGATGCTGCTGGTGTAATTACCGAGTTTGTTACAATAATTTATGCAAACGAATCAAAACTGTATGTGCCTGTATCTGCACTTCATATGCTTAGCCGTTACTCTGGCGGCGAAGAAGCAAGCGCACCACTGCATAAATTAGGTTCAGATGCATGGGATAAAGCAAAAAAACGTGCGGCTGAAAAAGTGCGCGATGTTGCTGCTGAGCTACTTGATATTTACGCACAGCGCCAAGCAAAACCAGGTAATAAATTTGCACTTGATGCTCAAGCCTATCGTCAATTTAGTGATAGTTTTCCGTTTGAAGAAACAGATGATCAACGCAATGCCATAGAAGCCGTGTTAGGCGATATGCAATCTAAACAAGCAATGGATCGCTTAGTGTGTGGCGATGTAGGTTTTGGTAAAACAGAAGTGGCTATGCGTGCAGCCTTTGTTGCTGTAAACGACAACAAGCAAGTCGCTATTTTAGTGCCAACTACCCTACTTGCTCAACAGCATTTTGAAAACTTTAAAGACCGCTTTGCTGACTTTCCAATTGAAGTAGGTGTACTTTCGCGTTTTAACTCAACTAAAGAGCAAAAAGACACGCTTGATAGAATGGCTGACGGTAAACTCGATATTGTTATTGGTACACATAAACTTATTCAGCAAAACATAAATTTTCGCGACTTAGGTTTACTTATTGTTGATGAAGAACATCGCTTTGGTGTGCGTCAAAAAGAAAAAATTAAATCACTGCGTGCAGATGTAGATATACTTACATTAACCGCAACTCCAATACCAAGAACACTAAATATGGCTATGAGTGGCATGCGGGACCTATCAATCATTGCAACCCCGCCTGCTAAACGCTTAGCCGTTAAAACGTTTGTACGTCAACGTGATGCCGATCTAATCCGCGAAGCAGTACTGCGTGAAATTAAACGTGGTGGTCAAGTATACTTTTTGCATAACAATGTCGAAACCATTGAGCGCGTAGCGCAAGAAATTAGTGAATGGGTTCCAGAAGCTAATGTAACAAGTGCTCATGGACAAATGCGCGAGCGTGAGCTTGAGCAAATTATGACTGATTTTTATCACCAAAAATATAATGTATTAGTGTGTACAACAATTATAGAAACTGGCATAGATGTACCCACTGCTAACACTATTATAATGGATAGAGCCGATAAGCTAGGGCTTGCTCAACTGCATCAGTTACGAGGACGCGTTGGTCGAAGCCATCATCAAGCTTATGCTTATTTATTAACTGGTGATCCTAAGTCACTCTCAAAAGATGCGAGTAAGCGTTTACAAGCAATAGAATCGTTAGAAGATTTAGGCGCAGGTTTTGCACTTGCTACTCACGATTTAGAGATTCGTGGTGCGGGTGAATTATTAGGTGATGATCAGTCAGGACAAATGCACACTATTGGTTTTAGTTTATACATGGAAATGCTCGAACAAGCCGTAAAAGCACTACGTGAAGGAAAAGAACCAACACTTGAAAACTTACTCCAAAAACAAACCGAAGTAGATTTAAAACTACCGGCTCTGTTACCTGATGATTATATTCATGATGTTAATGCGCGTTTAGGAATGTACAAGCGTGTTGCTAGTTGTGCTAGTCTTGATGATATGGATGAGCTACAGGTAGAGTTAATAGACCGCTTTGGTTTATTACCTGATGCAGCTAAAAACTTATTTAGCTTGCAGCAATTAAAAATGCAGGCAAGTAATTTAGGCATAACAAAAATTGAAGCAAACCCTAAAGGTGGTTACTTTGAGTTTAGTCAAGACACTAAGGTTAATCCTAGCTTCATTATTGGTTTGATACAAAGTGCGCCTCGTGTTTATAAAATGGATGGCGCAAATAAATTGCGCTTCGTTATTAGTGAAGCTAATGCTCGCGAACGCTTGAAAATGGTCACTGCAATGATTGCAGATTTCGAAAAAAAGGTTAGTCATTAATGTTGCTTAAAAAATCGCTTATTGTTCTATGCTGCTTATTTAGCAGTACTGCTTTGGCTGAGCGTTGGTTTGAAGTGGAAGTGTTAGTATATAAGCAACGACCTGCTCCGTATCTACAAGAAGACTTTAGCCTTAAACATGATGTTATTGAAGATAAAAACACGTTAGATTTACTAACACCTCTTTATACTGAGGAAGCTAAAGAAGCCTGCATCAACGGCGATACACGTTTTCAAAAACACTCATTTACCGACTCTTTAGTTAATGCCAATCCACGCTCAGGTATTTGTAACGACAGCACTGATTATATGCAAAGTTACGATGAATTACCGGTTATTCCACTTGCACCTTCACAGCAAGGTATGAGTGAAGCTTATTTACTATCGCCTAATCAGCTTAAGTTTAATGCCCAGCGCAAAGCGCTTGATAGAAAGGGGCTAACCCCTATTTTGCATACTGGCTGGCGATTTGAGGGACAAAGTAAGTCACGCGCACCAAGCGTACACTTAATTGCTGGCAAGCATATTAAAAATGATACGAATAATATACCAAGCTATACAAATCCTGATTTTGTAAGTTTACTTAATTCAAAACCTGAATTATTTATAGACCCTGATCAACCAACTGTTAATTGGGAGCTTGATGGATTATTTAAAATTCACTTGCGTCATTATTTATATATAACTGCTGACTTCGATATTAGTCAAAAACTTGAAAATGGTGATATAGAATCAGCCCGTTTCTCACAGTTTAGACGCGTAATTAGCGGCGAAGTACATTATTTTGATCACCCTCGTATGGGTATGATTGTTCAAATAAGAAAATTTAATCACTAATACCAATAGGATATAACAATGAAAAAACTCCTGATCATCGCAGCAACATTAAGTCTTGCAGCTTGCTCAAAAGTAAACTTAGAGAACTACGAAAAAGTTAAAATTGGTATGGACAAAACTGAAGTTGAAACAATTTTAGGTAGTGCTGATAACTGTGTAGAAAAAACCTTACATACAAACTGTGTTTGGGGCGATGAAGCTAAAAATATCGAAATCACTTTAGTATCAGATAAAGTAACTTTATACAGTAAGCATGGTTTAACCAAGTAATTTGATCTGTAAGTAACCTATTCAAAGATGGGTTACTATTACAAAAAAGGGGGATAGATTTTAATCTATCCCCCTTTTTTATTTATTAGAATAAATAAGCTCAATATTAACGATTTTACTACGGTTTAATGTAATTTTATAACGCTGATATAATTTTTTATCGTCTTCTGTTAATACTAAAACCATATTTAGTTGGTAACGCCTTTCAACGGCTTGCTTAGATATTTTGTTACTATCAAGGTGATATAACTTACCCTCACCACGTTTTAAATAACGAGCAAACGGCGCAAGGCTAAATTGTAGATTATGTTGTAGGGTATCGTAACCAGGTAAAAACTCTTTTGCTGTTACGCGAGTTTCACTTGCAAAATGAAGCCATTGCGCTGCTTGCTTATTTTGATGGCGTCTTTTTGAAAAAATAGATTTAACTTCTTTCGGTATTTTTTTAAACCGCGTGTATTCAAGCCAAATGAATTGGCTCGCTATTTTATCTTTCGTAATACTATTTTTGAACGTAAATCGCCATTTAGGTCGCCCTTGCACAATTGCGCGCCAGATAACTCGCGTTATATCCTCTTTAAATATTTCACGTAATCCGTAAATAACCCCTAAAATTAAAATTAGGGTGGCTGTAACCTCGGTAAAACTTGAGCGGGCATTTAATATTACCAACATCACAAAAGCCATTATAACGGCTGTTACAGTGCCTTTAACTAAACGCTTAAGATAGCTATTCAAAAAGCGAGTTTGTCTCTGTAGTATAACCCCATGCTCAATTAAACGTTGTAACAAGCGCATTTTATTTGTTATTCGATTAGCGTCTTGTATGGTGGTTTCTGAATTGTAATTTTTGTCGCCACGATAGGTATTTTCATTTTTGCAAAACTGCAGTAAATCGTTACGTTCTTTTGCAAAGTCACTACTGCGCGGACCTTCATCTAAAAGCTTTAAAAATGACTGCTCAACATGCCAACTTAAATAGTTGTCAGCATTAGTAAAAAATGGGAGTAATTTTTCATCATCAGGTGTATAGCGGCGTAATTTTTTTAGTAACCCTTCACTTTGTTCATATACTTCATTTGCACGCTTAAAAAAGTCTTCAGCCTCATCAATTTTTAACGCATCTTTTATATCTGCATCGAGTGCTAAACGTACTTGATAGCAAAATAAATTCAGGTTCTGCCTGTAATCTTGTTGCTCGCCTTTGTTTTTACTAACAAAACGACTTCGCACTAAAGGCAAATGTATGTTGTTGGCGTTATAGGCTAAATGCGATTTGAAGTGGTTATTGAAATAAGATTCTTCAGTGAGCGTTTGCGGATTAATTCCCATTTCGTTCGGAATCGAAAAATACAGGTCAATACGCTGCTCAGAGCGAGGATTTAGCTCTGGTTCAATGACAAAAGATAAGTTTTCGTCTTGTTTTAACAATCAGTTCTCCTTCTAATATTCTTCTTAAGTGTACTTGCCTCCTACGTTTTGTTCAATAAAAAAGGCCCAGTAAATACTGAGCCTTAATAAGATTAATGTACTAATTAAAACTTATAGTTAACACTTGCAAATACACGTGAACCAATTACATCATAAACTTCTGGAACAGTACCCATATCGTTACCGCCTAATACTTCTTCAGGCTCTTTATCAAATATGTTGTTCATACCACCCGTTAATCTTAATGCATCATTCAAGTTATAGCTCATTGAAATATCATGATAAATAACGTTGTCAGTGCTAAAGTTTTCACCGTAGTAATCACCATCCATACCACGAAGGAATCGTGCGTTATAAAGAACATTTAATGAATCAGTGATATCGTAATTAACTGAAAGATTTGACTTTATTTTTGAGTAACCACCGATGTTTCCATCAATAGTACCTGTGTAATTAATGTCATCTTCTTCAAATTTAATTAAATACGTTGTATCAAGGTTTATACGGTAGTTATCAGCAGTGTAGCTAATATTCCAATCAACACCTGATGTTTTTTGAGAACCTACGTTAGTAAGTGCTGAGCTCAAGTTAGATAAATCACCTGCCTGCGTGATATTAACTGATGAACATGATTCTGCATCACCTGCAAAACAGTTATTCATTTCGTTTTGAACATCTAAACGCGTAATAGCATTCGTGATATCAAACTTCCAGTAATCTAAAGTACTTGATAGACCATCAGCTACTTCCCAAACCATACCGAAAGTAAATGAACGACTTTCTTCTGCTTGTAAATCGTTATCACTTGTATAGTTTACAAGTATTTGAGCATCTTGCTCATTGCCCCATGGATCAGCTAGGTAATCGTAAGAACCTGAGTTACCACCAAACAATTCAGCTACGTTAGGTGCTCTAAAGCCTGTTGCTAGTACAGAACGTACCATAAACTCATCAGTTACGTTCCACGTTGCGCCAAGCTTCCACGTTGTTTCGCCACCAAAAGTAGAGTAATTATCGTAGCGAGCTGCACCTTCTAAAGTAACGGTCTCAAATACTGGCATAGATGTTTCAAAGTAAACAGATTGTACTGAATAATCACCTTCAGTTGGATCCTGTTGTGCAGCTGTACTTTCACCCGCTTGAGTAATTAAATCCGGTGTGTAGTAACCGCTTTCAAAACGATTCTCAATACCGATAGCGTAACCAATATCACTTTCTGTCACTGCGCTGTAACCAGCTGAAAGGATAAACTGCTCGTTACCACCTTCGTTTGACTCAGTGTAAATTGAATCATTAGATGTTAATAAGCTACGATCTAGAGAATCACCGCTAAACCAAAGAGCTTGGTTTGCATAAATGCTTTCTTCAACTCGACTTGCATTAATTGAGTTTTGAACTGAATCTTTTGAGTCATTACGACCGTAAGTTGCACTTACATCCCAGCTTGCATCGTTATCTAATAAACCTTGTAATGCAACAGATACACGGTAAGTGTCAGTTTTTTGCTCATAAATACGAGGACCAGCATCAACCATTCTTCTTCTGTACTCTAAAGAGTCATCAAGAAGACCTGTGTCTGCATCGCGAAAGCTTTCAGTGTAAATTGAATCTAGGCTAGAAGTAGTTAAATCAATACTTGCTGGTTGTGGTGCAAGTTGCTGATTAGATTCACGGCGCGTGTACATCAAATCAACGTTAAAAGTAGTATCTGAATCTAACTCTTTATCATAGCTAGTAAATAAGCTGTATAACTCATTAGGAGTTTGAGCGTAGCTTGATGTTGTGAAATCGTAAGATGTCGTTCTATCTTCAAAAACGCCATTACCTTGGTAAGTTTTGCCATTAAGTGTTCCTTCAGGAATGAATGATGATTCACCTGGTGCAACAAATGTGCGGTCTGATTGAATTACTTCACCACGGTTTGAGTACTGAGCACCTATTACAAGGTTACCATCAGCAATGTTCATTCCATGTAATAAGCTAACGCCGTAGTTATTGCCGTCACCTTTTGTAGTGCGACTGCCTTCAACATTAAGCTCTGAACCTTCAAAATCTTTCTTTGTAATAATGTTTACAACACCGGCAATGGCGTCAGAACCATATACTGCAGATGCACCATCTTTTAAGATTTCAATAGATTTGATCATTGCTACAGGAATGGTATTTAAATCAACAGACGAATCTGCACCAGTACCTGAAGAAACCATACGACGACCGTTTAGTAGTACTAACGTACGTTGTGAACCCATACCACGTAAGTTTACTGTTGCTGAACCGTCAGAACCATTATTACTTGAAGCGCCTAGGCTAATACCTGCCGCTGATGGCTGAGTTGAAAGAATGTCAGCAACCGATGTGAAACCACTTTTTGCGATAAAGTCATCACCAATAACCGTAATTGGGCTAGCAGATTCCATATCAGTACGATTAATACGTGAACCTGTTACCTGAATTTTTTCAATAGATTGTGCCGCTTCGTCAGCAGCGAGAACTTGCACACTTGAGAACATTGGGATTGCCGCGATTACAGCCAAACCAAGAGTTGATTTTTTCATGAATAGACCCTACTTGTTGGAAATTTACCTTTATTGGTAATGCTCACTTTTTATAAGAATTGTGAGTCAGGAGGGCAAGTTAGGCTCACTTAACTGAACGAAAACTTAACGAGCGGTTGATTTATGTCATCAACAAAAACGAAACAACCGTTATAGGTACAAAGGTTACCACTTGTTTCAGTGTTAATTAATAAATACATCGTATATTCATGACATTAAGATTAATTTGATACATATTAAAAACAGATGAAATCAAACTAGTACAGTTTGTGATTAAATGTAATTAATCGAACGTTGTACCAAATTTAGAAAAATTAACAACTTAATCACAGCGCATTATTAAAACCGTAAAACAAAATGTTAATTACTAACCATGTTTATTCATTAATACCGCTTAAATAGTCTGTTTTAACTGATTCTATGATTTTTATAGGGTGCTTTTTTGTTCAGTGAGGATTAAATATACACATTTTAAACCCTTGTAAATAAGCTCCATTAGACCTGCCGGACTGTGTTTATCTTTCAAGGTTAAATTTACGGGCGTGTTTTAATTTTTAGGCAGGCGAAGCCTATGCGTCATCACCTTTTATAAAGTTATTCCTTATAAATAGGAAATGACGGCGCAAAAAAGGTTAAACAAGCGTTGCCCGCAACCTCTAGGTGCAATTAACTATTTGGTGCTTAAATATAAAGTGAGGGACAAGCGTGAGCAGAATACATGCGCTTTGTTAGATTTTTCATGGGCGTAGCCAGTAGAGTAAGCATAAGAAGTTACCAAGCCTACTAAGATACAAATATCACGCTGCACCTTCCTTCTAAATTGAGAGTCAACACGCCCAAATATAAAAAGTAGTTTTAAGCAGTTAATATGACACGTAAGCGTTATCGCGGTATAAAATCATCTGTGTACTTTATCGCTAACTTTAGGCAAATGCTTTAATTTGAATGAAACGTTTTTATTAGCAGCTTTTATAAGCCATTTTTATCAAAAAATGACACCGCTTAAAATAACAACCTAAAAATACAGTGATCGAACCCAAAAGCCTGCCGTACAAATTTATGATATTAAAACTAGCAAAGGCGGATGAGCTTTATTAAGTTGGGTTTTTAATACGTTACGTAAAAATAATAGCTATGTACTTGCTCAAATTTGCTTACTTCGTCAATTATTGTGAGCTCTAAATTCCAAAGCATATTATTTTCGGAGCAAATCCCAACCATAGTGTCGCTTTGCCAAATATTACCCTGCTTTTTAAACTGCTGGGGAATGTAACCCATGTACATAGTGATACCTTTTAATTTAGCATCAGAAATATGTAATCCTTTTGGTAAATCGCTAAAGATTGTAAACGGCGTTTCGGGTGAAAGCGTCTGATTACTTAACCATACTTTAACACCGCTTGAAAAAGTGCATGGTAAATTAGGCTTACATTGTGTATTTTTAAGCAGTTGAGTGTCGTCATTTTTGTAAAAATCACATGCTGTTAATATAAAAATCAGCATCACAAATAAACTTAACCTATATATAAACATAACAATTGCGCCATAAATAAAAGCAAATACTAATAATCGAGACTATAAATAACAAGTGCAAGTGTTACGATTAGAGCAAATTAGGCACAAACTGTATCAAAAAATAAACAACAAGCTCACAAAGTTTGATTGATGTCATAATATTATGTAATTGACCTATCTTTTTTAGGCCAAAAAATTTATCATTTCACCCGCAAAAATTAAGGGTTTCTCGAGTTTGTTTTCTGAAGCATTCATGCTTTGAACATTTTAGGCAACAAACTTGTGAAGTAATAGTAGGCCCCACTTTTTAAAGTGGGTAATTCATTTCTAAACGCATTTATTGCAGCGGAAGCCAGAAAATGAGCCAAACAGTAGCATCACAAACTGAGTATAACTATAAAGTTGTACGCCAATTCGCTATTATGACAGTGATTTGGGGCATCGTTGGCATGAGTATTGGGGTTCTGATTGCTGCCCAATTAGCTTGGCCAGCACTTAACTTTGATACACCATGGTTAACTTACTCTCGACTACGTCCGTTACACACGAACGCAGTAATTTTCGCATTTGGTACCAGTGCACTTTTTGCGACGTCTTATTACGTCGTACAACGTACTTGTCAAACGCGTCTTTTCTCAGACAAACTCGCCGCCTTTTCATTTTGGGGCTGGCAGCTAGTTATCGTATTAGCAGTAATAACGCTACCTTTAGGTATTACTAGCTCAAAAGAATATGCAGAACTTGAATGGCCAATCGATATTTTAATCGCTGTGGTTTGGATTGTTTACGCCGTTGTATTTTTTGGTACTTTAATTAAGCGTAAAGTGTCGCACATTTATGTTGCTAACTGGTTCTACGCTGGCTTTATTATTACTGTTGCAGTGCTTCATATTGTAAACAGCATGGCAGTGCCTGTGTCGTTAACTAAATCATACTCAATCTATGCTGGTGCGGTAGATGCGATGGTTCAGTGGTGGTACGGTCATAACGCTGTAGGTTTCCTACTTACTGCTGGTTTCTTGGGTATGATGTATTACTTTGTACCAAAACAAGCAGGTCGTCCAGTGTACTCATACCGTTTATCGGTAGTTCACTTTTGGGCGCTAATTTCATTATATATCTGGGCAGGTCCTCATCACCTTCACTACACAGCGCTTCCTGATTGGACGCAAAGTTTAGGTATGGTTATGTCTATTATCCTATTCGTACCGTCTTGGGGTGGTATGATCAACGGTATTATGACGCTATCTGGTGCGTGGCATAAACTACGTACAGACCCAGTATTACGTTTCTTAGTTGTTTCATTGTCTTTCTACGGTATGTCTACGTTTGAAGGTCCTATGATGGCAATTAAATCTGTAAATGCGTTATCTCACTACACAGATTGGACAATCGGTCACGTACACTCAGGTGCACTAGGTTGGGTTGCTATGATTTCAATTGGTGCTATTTACCACTTAATTCCTGCGTTATTCGCGCAAGGTCGTATGTATAGCGTTAAATTGGTTAATACCCACTTCTGGTTACACACTGTAGGTGTAGTTTTATACATCGTTGCAATGTGGATTTCAGGTGTAATGCAAGGTCTAATGTGGCGCGCAGTAAATGCTGACGGTACATTGATGTACAGCTTTGTGCAGTCTTTAGAAGCGTCGCATCCTTTCTATATCATGCGCTTTGTAGGCGGTGTATTCATCGTAACAGGTATGTTAGTTATGGCTTATAACGTTTACCGCACTATTTCAGCTGAGAAAGAATCTCTGAAACTAGACGCGCAAGCACAATTAGCATAACGGAGTGAGATGATGAGCAAGAAAAATTCACAAAACAAACATGAAATAGTAGAAAAGAACGTTGGCCTTATGGCTATTCTGACTGTTTTTGCTATTAGCTTCGGCGCGTTAGTTGAGATCACTCCGCTAATGTTTCAAGACGATACAACTAAACCAGTAGAGGGTTTACGCCCTCTTAACGCTTTAGAAATGGAAGGCCGTGATCTTTACGTGCGTGAAGGTTGTTCTAACTGTCACTCACAAATGATTCGTCCTTTTCGTGATGAAGTTGAGCGTTATGGTCACTACTCTGTAGCAGGCGAATCAGTATGGGATCATCCGTTTTTATGGGGTTCTAAACGTACTGGTCCTGACTTGGCTCGTGTTGGTAAGCGCTACTCGGACGATTGGCATTATGCTCACTTAGTTGATCCACGTGCTGTGGTTCCTGAGTCAAACATGCCAGGCTTTCCTTGGTTAGCAGAGAATACGGTTGATACAAGCCTTACTCTGAAAAAACTACAACTTTTCCGTGATACTTTTGCTATTAACCCAGAAAACCCAAAACATCCGGGTTTAGGTTATGGCGATGATGCAGAGCTTCAAGCAGATGTTGATAAAGTTAATGCTATGAATGATGGCAAAGGCGCAACAGAAATCCAAGCTCTCATCGCGTATTTACAGCAACTTGGTACCCACTTGAAGTAAAAAATTATGGATTACGGAACATACAGAGGCATTTTAACTCTGGTAATTTTAGTATTGTTTATTGTGATTGTTGCATGGGCATATAGCAAGCGAAGCAAAACTCGTTTTGACAGCGCTGCTAATGCCATTTTTGAAGATGAAAAAAAACATGACAACACGCTCTCTAACGAGGAAAAGGAGTCTGAAAAATGACTAGCTTTTGGAGTATTTGGGTTATTGTATTAACCCTTGCATGCTTATGCATCATCTTTGGCCTATTAGTTTGGAACTTAAAAAACTACGCAGGCGTAAAAGAAGGTGAAAGCTGTGGACATGAATTTGACGGCATTGAAGAGCTAAATAATCCACTACCAAAATGGTGGACTTACATGTTTTTCGCGACTTTTGTTTGGGCTGTATATTATCTAGCAGCTTACCCAGGTTTAGGTAACTGGGAAGGTTTAGGTAAATGGACTAGTTCTAATCAAGGTATTACGTCTTTAGCTGAATCTAAAAAAGCAGTTGCAGAGGCAAAAGCTGATGGTCGCTTTGTAAAACTTGATAAAGAGTACGAAGTTGCAGAAGAACGCTTTGGTCCTATTTTTAATAAACTTGCACAAGTACCCGTTTTAGATTTAGTTAACTCTAAATTTGAAGGTGATGCAGCGCAGCAAGTAGCGCTTGATAGTGGTAATAAACATGAGCAAACAGATGGTCAAGTAGCCATTGAAATTGGTCAGCGTTTATTTTCACAAAACTGTGCGCAATGTCATGGCTCTGATGCACGTGGTGGTACCGGCTTCCCTAACCTAACTGATAAAGATTGGTTATATGGCGGAACACCTGACAAAATTAAAGAAACACTTCTTTATGGTCGTATTGCAGCAATGCCAGCTTGGGGTCCTGCTCTTGGCGAACAAGGCGTTAAAGAAATGACAGCACATGTGCTGAGCCTTTCTGGCCGTACTGTTAACCAAAAAGAT
>NZ_AUTQ01000261.1 GCF_000498095.1 Pseudoalteromonas sp. TB64 | reverse complement strand
ATAAAGAACCAGTCTGGCCTGCCAGCACTCAGGAAGCGAAGGGTCTTGTTTTCTGGCATGCGCAGATACACTCATCTCTACTTTGAAGTCATGCTCAGAGTAAGATTCAATGACGGTGTATTGCGTGTTGCTTTTAATCGGGACCATCCAGTGCGACTGTGGGTGTTGCTTACGCCAATTAATCAGTAGCTCAGCGCTGAGATAACATCGGTCAAAAATAGTTAGACTGTTATTACTTACATGACTAAATAACTGCTTTGCGTAGTTCACCTCACCTTGATAACTGGGCCCGAAGGCAACGTGGTGTATCAACCGGCTACGCAAGGAGCTTAAGGCGCATAGGCGTACAATAGGATATTCTGTATGACGGTTTTTACTGTGCTTAATATAGTGAAAGTGCTCAGCAAGAGCAGGTGTATCAGGTGCACGA
This sequence comes from Pseudoalteromonas sp. TB64, assembly GCF_000498095.1. GTDB lineage: Bacteria > Pseudomonadota > Gammaproteobacteria > Enterobacterales > Alteromonadaceae > Pseudoalteromonas. The sequence goes on along the minus strand of NZ_AUTQ01000261.1, from coordinate 59,247 downwards.
AATTGCGTTCCATCGACAGAAAATAACCGGAGTCCATACCACGTATCATCAGCATCTTCTTCTTGTGTCCAATGGGCTGCACATAGGTGAAATAAGGCTTGGAGGGGGTCGCTACTGAGGCGCTGTCTCGCTTGAGGAATAGCACTTGGAGCAACCGTATCGCCCAGGGTATCAGTGAGTGTTAAATCTAACTTCTCAACAATGTCACTAATAGAGCGGTCGCGAAAAAGACCCATTGCAATGATAAGCCAGACGACAAGCTCAGCAGGTAACTTACGTTTGCGAATACTTGCTTTATCGGTCTGCTCGAGCACATTAGAAATCCACTCAAGAGGGATATGTTTCTGAAATGTAGATAAAGAGTCAGGAGTGGCGAATATATCCGTATCAAGTAACCAATGACTAAGCATAAAAATACCCTCATAATCAAAAGATGATAAGGGTATTGTGAAGCAACCAAAAGATCGGTCAACCGATCAAAAATACCTTAACTGATCGGTGTTAGCTAAATAGCGGCTTTTTTTTTTAAAAGAAAAATTATTATTTAATCAGGTACTTTATTGATATATGTGGAGTTGCAAACTACGCTAAATAAAATTTTGTTAACTTTATTTATGAGAAATATGAAAAACTGTGCCGCTATTTTATTTCTTGTTTTTCAACTGTTCAGCTTCAATTTACATGCATCCTCATCACTAATTGCTACTTCAGATACTTTAGTTTTAAATACGTTAAATCCAAAAATATCGTCTTCAAAAAAAACCACGCATATTTTACTTATAAATACCTTAAATCAAGACTCACCATGGGAAAAAAGTGTTGAAGTTGGATTACGTGCTGAACTTGGAAAGCGAGTGTCTGGCTTTGATTTATTCGTTGAAAATATGGATATAGAGCGATTTGATGAAGCTCAACAAAAGCGGGTTATGGAGTTATATTTACAGCAAAAGTATGCAAATAAACGTATAGATGTAATTATTACTCAATCTGCTTCTGCCGCTGTATTATTATCCGATTTTACAAATTTATTTACTGATGTACCAAAAATATACTTAGAGCCAGGCACGCAATTTAAGGTATTAGAAAGTGGGAACATCATCCAATCTAAATTAGATTATAAGCAGGCTACATCAGATGCTGTAAATTTAATGAATGCGAAAAAGCTCATTGTTATTTTAGATACGACAAATAATATGGGGTTTAATTTTCAGCAAGATTTTATGCCTACAATTACTAAAAACTTTTCTCATTTAGCTATTGAAAAATGGTTTGATGTGCCTACAAAAGAACTTATGGAGAGAGTTAAACATACCTCATCTGATTCTATTATTTTATTCACCCCCATTTTTAGACGTTACAATAATAATGCACTTAGCCCATTTCAGTTTTTAAAACTATTAACAAGTAATAGTAAAGCGCCTATTTTTAGTTATTGGCATTCATTGTTGGGTTCTGGAATCGTTGGCGGATATTTATTGTCAGGTAAAAAGCTTGGAGAGAAAGCAGCTAATTCAATAATTTCATTTCATGATAATAAAGGTTTAACATCTGTTATGGGGGAAGACTTAAGTGCTTATTACTATGATTGGCGACAATTAGATCGGTTTGGTATAGAGCTTGAAAGCTTACCAAAGGATGCAATAGTTACTTATTACGAACCTTCATATTTCAAACAAAATAAAGTACTTATTTATAGTGTCGTTTTTATAATTGTTACATTAAGTAGTTTTTTAGCTTTTGTTTTGGTTTTAAATGGTAAGCGAATTCAGTTATTAAATGCGCTTGATAGCGAAAAGTTAAAATTAGAATCTCGAGTAACACGACGAACCGAAGAGTTACTAATAGCAAAAGAAGAGGCTGAACATTTAGCATCAGTTAAATCAGCATTTTTAGCTAATATGAGTCATGAGATAAGAACACCTATGAACGGCATTATTGGGCTTACCAATATGCTACTAGATAGTGGATTACCACTAGAGCAAAAAGAATATTTAAATAAGATAAAATACTCCTCTGATCAGCTACTTTCTGTAATTAATGATATTTTAGATTTTTCCAAAATTGAGTCTGGCAATATTAATTTAGAAGAATATCCTTTTTCTATCAACTCTGTAGTGGACTATATAAAAACAACATTTGAAAACCAGGCGCAAAAAAAAGGAATAGAGTTTGTAGTTAATGTTTCACCGAATGTAACACCTGATTTAATGGGTGATGTTGTTAGAATTAATCAGGTTCTGTTAAATTTATGCTCTAACGCGATTAAGTTTACATCTCAAGGACAAGTGTCAGTTAGCATTGAAGCAGAAACTAATTTAAATGAATATGAACCAATACAAATGCACTTTATTGTTAAAGATTCAGGTGTAGGGATCGCGCCAAAAAACTTACCTCATCTATTTGAGGCCTTTACTCAAGAAGATACCTCTACCACCAGGAATTTTGGAGGGACAGGCTTGGGATTAACGATAAGTAAGCGTTTATGTAAACTAATGGATGGTGATATTTCTGTAAAAAGTACATTAAATATTGGAAGTGAATTTATAGCATCGATTAAAATAAAACCTAATAATCAAGTGATTATATCGGATAAACACAACTTAACGTTTCCAGATGCTTTTGATGTGTTAGTTGTTGATGACAATATGTTAGCGCTTAACGCGATTGAGATACAACTCACTTTAATGGGGTTAAGGTGTACTTTGTGTAAATCAGCGCAAGAGGCACTTTATATTCTTGAAAAAGAAGTGGGTAAGTTTAAAGTTATTATTACAGATTGGACTATGCCAATTATAGATGGCGAGCATTTTTTAACACGTATAAATTATATGGATTCTAAACCTTGCGACGTTATTATTGTACTTACAGCTTACGATAAAGATTCAATAAATCATTTAGCAAAAAAATTAAATATAAATACAATTTTACAAAAACCTGTTTCAACAAGTGTTTTGCATAATGTAATTGAAACAAATATTTTAGATTCAACAAAATTGGCTCTATCATCCAATCAAGACTCTTTGGCAGGCTTAAAAGTTTTAGTTGTAGAGGATAACGGAATTAACCAATTAATTATTGCTGATCTTTTAGAGAAAAGAGGTGTAATAGTTCATTTGGTTGAGAATGGGCTCGAATGTACTGAAACTGTCAAATCAGGAGAGTTCGATATGATATTGATGGATATTCATATGCCTGTTATGGATGGTGTTGAGGCAACAAAAATAATCCGAAGGGATCCTGACAAAAGGATTGCTAATATTCCAATCATAGCCTTAACGGCAAATGTGATTGAGGAAGATATTACGCATTATTTATCAATAGGTATAAGCGCTCATGTAGCTAAGCCTATAAAAATAAAAAAATTGCATAGTACTATTATTCAGTGTTTAAAGAGCAACTCAGATTATTTGAATAAAATACAGTAATCAAAGAGTTTTAGAAAAGCGAATAATAGATATAGGCTGATTTTAATTGCCGTTATATTTAATAATTATCAGTGAGTCCATTTTATAGCATTAAATTTAAACGCGACTTAAATAAACGATCTTACAAAAAACTGGCAAACAACATAATATTTAAAATAGTTAGAATTAAGCCAATTAATAACAATAATAAACGCATCACTTTTGAATTTTTATGCTTGCCCATTACTTTTTGCGATGATGTTAAATAAATCTGTAAAAAAACGGTAATGGGTAATTGAATGCTTAATACCATTTGAGAAATGATTAAACCTTTAAATGGGTCAGAAATCCAAATATAAGTAATGTCGAGATAATTAATATACCCGCCACACCAACCTTAGTATGGTTATTTTTTATATTATAAGGTTCCTTAAATATTCCAGCATAAACAGAGCCGCCTGCCATCCCCGCCGTTATTGTGGAAGATATTCCGGCGAATAGTAATGCGATTCCAAAAACTAATGCGGCCTTTGAGCCAAGCATTGGCGTAAGAAGATGTTGGGCTTGCTCTAATTCAGTAACGATTATTTTTTTATTAAAAAATGCAGCTGCGGCAAGTATTATCATTGCACTATTTATAGCCCAGCCAATAATCATAGATACTAATGTGTCTGTAAACTCATACCTTAATTGCTTTTTAATAACGGCTTCATTTTCATTATTCCATTTTCGACTTTGAATTATTTCTGAATGTAAAAATAGATTATGAGGCATAACTACGGCACCAAGTACTGCCATTACAATCATAATAGATCCATCAGGAATGCTAACCGTTACCCAGCTTGTAAGTGCTTTGGACCAATCAATACTAACAATGCTCATTTCATATAAAAATGAAAATCCAATAATAGAAACAAAACCAATAATAAGCTTTTCAAGCTTTGAGTAAGTGTTGGTAAACAGCAATACAATAACAATAACTAAAATAATGACAGAGCCGATGAGTATAGGAATATCAAAAAGAAGGTGCAGGGCAATTGCCCCACCGAGTATCTCAGCCAAAGCGGTAGATATAACGGCAATAATACTGGTAAAAAGAACTGACCTAGCAACATGAATATTCAAGTTTTTCATTGCTGATTCAGCTAAACAATCACCCGTAACAATACCCAGATGCGCGACATTGTGCTGTAGTACAATTAGCATTAGGGTTGATAATGTTACCATCCACAATAATGTGTAACCAAACATTGAGCCAGCCGCAATATTTGAAGCCCAATTACCAGGGTCAATAAAGCCAACGGTTATGAGTAATCCGGGTCCTATATATTTGAATACTTTACTTAGCCCATATTTATTCCTATGTTTTGAGCCTACTGTGGGCAATAACTTAATTTTCATAATAGAAGTGAGCTTTAATGTTGAACCGCAGTTTGTTTTAGTTTGAAAAGGTATTGATAGGGCATATGCATACTAATAACTAGCAACAAAGCCATGGAATCCTCCACGGCTTTGTAATGTTACTTTTATAGTGCAGCAAGAACTTCGACTAACGTGTCTTTGGCATCTCCAAAGAGCATCTGTGTGTTTTCTTTAAAAAATAGTGGATTTTGTACCCCAGCATAGCCGGTTGCCATACTGCGTTTTAAAACAATTGACGCTTTACCATGCCAGCACTCAAGTACCGGCATACCGGCGATAGGACTATTTGGTTCATCAAGTGCTGACGGGTTTACAATATCGTTTGCACCAATCACAAGAGAAACATCGACTTGTGGAAAATCGTCGTTTACTTCATCCATTTCAAAAACAATGTCGTAAGGAACTTTAGCTTCAGCTAATAACACATTCATTTGTCCAGGCATTCGCCCTGCAACAGGGTGTATCGCAAAGCGCACGTTAATGTCTTTTTCACGTAATTTACTTGTGAGTTCAGAGACTATTTGCTGCGCTTTTGCAACGGCCATTCCGTATCCAGGAATAATCATTACTTCTTTTGCGCTCATGAGCAGCTCAGCTGTTTCGGTTGCACTAATTGTTAGTACTTCACCTTGTTCTTGATCCCCTACAGGTAAAGCTTTTACATTGCTACTACCAAATCCACCGGCAATGACTGATAAAAAATTTCGGTTCATAGCTTTGCACATTATATAGCTCAAAATAGCTCCGCTTGAACCAACTAATGCACCAATTACAATGAGTAAATCGTTATTTAGCATAAAGCCTGTCGCGGCAGCGGCCCAGCCTGAATAACTATTAAGCATAGATATAACAACCGGCATATCGGCACCGCCAATTGCCATAACCATATGAACACCAAAAACTAAAGCAAGCGCTATCATAATAACCAGCGGCAACATGCCATTACCAACAGCAGACTGCACAACGAATTGCTGTCCAAGCCACGCTACAGCAACTAATAAAACAAGGTTAAATATGTGTCGCCCTGGTAGTGTTAAAGGCTTACTGCCTATTCGACCAGATAATTTACCAAAAGCGGTAATTGAACCTGAAAGTGTAATAGCACCAATTAAAACACCTACATAGGTTTCAATATCGTGAATGGTTAAGTCAATTCCTGTAAAATGACTAGAAGCATCCGCAAAGTTAGCATACCCAACCATTATAGCCGCGAGCCCGACTAGACTATGTAAAATAGCAATCAGCTCTGGAATTGCAGTCATTTGCACTCGTTTTGCTACAAGTAAACCAATACTGCCACCCACTAATAATGCAATCATCAACTCAATATAGTTATTGGTAACAACACCTAAAACAGTCGCCAAAAGTGCTATCACCATGCCTGAAATACCATACCAATTACCTTTACGGGCAGTTTCTTGATTGGATAGACCGTTTAAAGCCAAAATAAAAAGAACCATCGCAGCAATGTATGCCACGGTTACAATACCAGTACTAATCATAACAACCTCACTTACGGAACATTTTGAGCATGCGATGTGTTACAGCAAAGCCGCCAACAATATTAATACTCGCAATTAACACGGTAAAAACGGCAAACCATTTAATGGTGTCGTCTGTTGAGCTTATTTGAATTAAAGCACCGATAACAATAATGCTTGAAATGGCATTGGTTACACTCATTAAAGGCGTATGTAGTGCAGGCGATACACTCCAAATAACCATATAACCTACAAAGCAGGCTAAGACAAAAACGGTAAAATGAGACATAAAATCAGCGGGTGCAACACCACCAAGCCCAAGCAATGCTAATGCACCGATAGCGGCGCCAATTATAGGTCCAAATACCGATTTCTTTTTCTCAACAACCGTGGGTTTAGGTGTAGCCGCAACCTTTTTAGGGGTTGCAGATAGTGTGGGTGCTGGTGGCGGCCAAGTTGTTTTTCCTTCAGTACATATAGTTGCACCTAAAACAACATCGTTTGTCATATCAACAAAGAGTTTGCCGTCTTTTTCTGGGGTCATTTCGGCTAACAGGTTGTATAAGTTATTACTGTATAATTGGCTCGATTGTGCAGCAAGGCGACTTGGTAAATCGGTGTAACCAATAATCGATACACCATGGCATACGGCAACCTTACCCGGGACTGTTAATTCACAGTTTCCACCTTGTTCGGCTGCAAGATCGACTATTACGCTGCCGCTCTTCATTGATGCAACCATCTCGCTGGTGATCAATTTAGGCGCTGGTTTTCCGGGTATGAGTGCGGTAGTAACAATTATATCAACGTCTTTAGCTTGCGCTGCAAACAATGCCATTTCGGCTTCGATAAATTCATCGCTCATTACTTTAGCGTAACCGCCTTCGCCTGAGCCGTCTTCATCTTTAAAGTTGAGCATTAAAAACTCAGCGTCCATGCTTTCAATTTGCTCTTTTACTTCAGCACGCGTATCAAATGAGCGAACAATTGCGCCCATACTTTTTGCCGCTCCTATTGCGGCCAAGCCTGCAACACCTGCACCAATTACAAGTACCTTAGCAGGAGCAACTCTTCCTGCGGCTGTAATTTGTCCGGTAAAAAATCGACCAAAATGTTGAGCTGCTTCTACAATTGCACGATAGCCTGATATATTAGCCATTGAGCTGCGAGCATCCATTTTTTGTGCTCGAGAAATACGAGGAATACTATCTATTGCAATGGCGGTGATACCACGCTGAGTTAAATCTTTTAGCATCTCAGGGTTTTGTGCCGGCCATAAAAAACAGATTAATGTTTGTCCGCTTTTTAGTAATGTATTTTCATCACCTTCAGGTGCTTGTACTTTTAGTACAATATCAGATTGTGCCCATACATCTTGTGCTGAGTTGATTATTTTACAACCAGCTTCGCCATACGCATCATCGGCATAATTAGCCGCCATTCCTGCACCAGTTTCAATAACGACATCAAAACCAAGCTTTGTTAATTTACTTACTACATCTGGGGTCGTCGCGACTCGTCGCTCGCCTGTGTGGATTTCTTTTGGAACACCAATTTTCATTGTCGAACCTCGATTTAAATGCCATGAAGAGGAATTAATATGTATCTAGGCGTTATGGAATTAGCGATACGATGAAATATGTTATTTACTAACATGTTTCCACCGTATTTATTGCTAGCTAAAGTGTAAAATCAATAACTACACGAGATGGTACTTTGCCATGTTCGAGTCTTTCAAAAATTTCATTAATAGCGCTTAAAGGCTGTAATTCAATATCCGCCTTAACTTTGCCTTGTGCCGCAAAAGCGAGCGCTTCGGCCATATCTTTGCGGTTCCCAACAAATGATCCTTTAATGGTGATGCAATTTGCTACTACATCAAATAATGGCGTCGGAAACTCACCAGGTGGTAAGCCAACTAAAACACATGTACCGTGTTTACGGGTCATATTAACCCCTTGCTCAAATGCTGGTAGGGAAGGAGCCGTAATAAGTACGCCATGGGCGCCACCTTGCGTTATTTCTTTGACGGTGTCTGCTGCATTATCTGTTTTAGCATTTACGATTGCATCGGCGCCAAGTAAGGTTGCATGTTCAAGCTTGCTGTCATCAATATCTATCGCACACACTTTAAGACCCATCGCTTTGGCATATTGAATCGCTAAATGACCAAGTCCACCACAACCTGAAATTGCTACCCATTCACCTGGTTTAGCATCGGTTTCTTTAATACCTTTGTAAGTTGTAATACCAGCACAAATTATAGGGGCCGCTTGTACTGCTGATAAGCCATCAGGAATAAGTGCAACGTAATTAGGATCGGCAATAATATACTCGGCAAAACCACCATCTTTAGTGTAGCCACCAAACTCAGCATCAGGACATACTGGTTCATAAGCACTTAAGCAAAATTCACAGTGTCCACAAGCTGAATATAGCCACGGAACACCGACTCTATCGCCTACTTTTACGCTTGTAACACCTTCGCCAATTTTGGTAACTAGCCCAATGCCTTCATGGCCAGGAGTAAATGGTGGAGTTGGTTTTAATGGCCAATCACCGTTTGCTGCATGTAAATCTGTGTGGCATACACCGCAGGCTTCTGTTTTAACTAATATTTGCCCTGCATTAGGTGATGGAATATCTAAATCGCGTAGAACTAAAGGTTTGCCAAATTGCTCAACAACGGCTGCTTTCATTTTGTTATTCATAATCTTTCCTATTAATATTTAAGGGATTTTTATTGAACTGCGCTATTTAAAAAGGCGCATTAATGTCAACAACGTCGATTAGTTTGTGGTTAACAAACTCTTTAATACCCAAGCCTATTAATTCACGACCATAACCAGAACGACGAACACCGCCAAATGGTAAGTCGGCTTTTACCATTGTTGGATGGTTTACAAACACCATGCCGGTAGATATTTTTTTAGCGACTTCTAAGCCATGATCAGGGTTTGACGTAAATACAGAACCACCTAAGCCAAATGGAGAGTCATTCGCAATTCTAATTGCGTCTTCTTCATTTTTTGCACGAAATAACATAGACACAGGACCAAAAAATTCCCAGTTGCGAGCCGGATTATCTTCACTAATATTCGTTAAAATAGTGGGTTGTACAAAGGCGCCTTGACTAGGTACTTTAGGGCCCACTTCAGTGGCTGTTGCACCAAGCTTTATTGCTTCGTTAATTTTAACTTTTAGTTCATCAGCTGCACCTTGTGATGACAATGGTGCCAAAGTAGTAGTTGGATCTAGTGGATCGCCTGCTTGCAACTTAGCAACACCAGCAGTATAAAGTTCAACAAACTCATCATAAACTTCATCTTCGATGATCATTCGCTTAGACGATACACATACTTGCCCACCGTTCCAGTGACGACCAAATACTGCCCAATTAACCGTTTTTTCCATTTCAGCGTCAGCAAGTACAACAAATGCATCTGCACCACCAAGCTCTAATGTAGACTTTTTAAGTGCTTTACCAGCGGTAGAAGCAACGATTGCACCAGCGCTTTCAGAACCGGTAAGTGCAACACCACGAACTAATGGATGAGAAATGATCATTTCTGTTTGGGAATGTGCGGCGTATAGGTTTTTAAAAGCGCCTTTAGGCAGACCAGCTTCGAGCATAAGTGCTTCAAATGCTGCTGCACATTGTGGAACAATACCCGCGTGCTTTAGTAGCATAGTGTTACCCGCTGACAATTGCGGCGCAATAATACGAGCAACTTGATAATACGGAAAATTCCATGGCTCAATGGCAAGCAATACACCAAGTGGTTCATGGATAATAATTGCCTCGCCCTCAGCTGGATCTGCAACGGGTAATTTTTCTGATGCGAGAAGCCTCTCAGTATTATTCGCGTAGTACTCTAAAATGGCTGCGGATAATTCAACTTCAGCCTTTGCTTCTGATGTTATTTTACCCATTTCTAAAGTTAATAAGTTGGCGTAACTAACTACATCTTTACGTAATAAGTCAGCCGCTTTTTGCATTATTTTAGCGCGAGAAGAGAAAGGTGTTTTTTTCCATGATTGAAAGGCAGAATCGGCATTTTCTATTGCTTGAGTAATTTCAGCATCAGTAGCATCAGGAAAGGTTTTTACAACCTCACCTGTATATGGATTTGTTGTTGCATAGCTCATGATAATATCCTCAGTTAAATTAAATAAGACTCTTATTTTAAAATGAATAACGCTTAGAAGCTGCGTGTATAATTATGGTAAAACAAGTACTAAAGTGAGGCTATTCGTGATGCTACGTAAATACATGTGGGAATCCACATCTTGAAAGTGTAATTATTTGATTTTATTTATTTTTAATCACTCAGTTAGTTCTTGACGCGGATGGGAGTGATAAAGGATTATAAAATAATGCAGTGCGTAGTGGGTAAACGCACTAGTTATTAATCAACGAGGCGCTAGTTTAAATTCATCATGAATTACAGTGATAAAAAATCGAAAGTATTTTCCTCATCCCAATTAGCTATTTTATTGTATGCAATAATGGTAGGAATACTGGTTACGTGTTTGATGATTATTATAGTATTTCACATAGATTCCCAAGAGCGAATCCATATTGAACGAGTAACGCAAAGTACAGCTGAAGGTATTAAAACACTGCTTAAAGATGACTTGGAAGAGCGAATAACATCACTGTCAGAGTTATCTAAGTTGTCTTCGATATCAAGCGATATGCCACAAGGTGACTGGGAAATAATCAGTAAAACATTGTATGATTCGCAATATGGCTATCAAGCCATAGGTTGGATTGATAGATCATTACATGTGCGAAAAATAATACCAAAGCAAGGTAATGAAATAGCCATTGATTTTAATTTGGCATTAAATCCGCCTGCATTGTTAGCTGCAATAAAAGCACAAAATACAAAGCAAGCAGTAGTCACAACACCTTTGCAATCTATTCATGGTGGAGAGGGGCTTGGAATATATATTCCTGTTTTTAACACCAATGCAAGGAGTAAAAAACTAGAAGGTTTTATTGCAAGTGCGTTGATTTTTGAACCTTACATTAAAACAGTTGTGCCTGCTTTTTTACTTAAGGAATATCATTTTACGCTGTTTATTGATGGGCAAAAAGTATATTCAGATCAAGCAAATTCATTTCCTGTTACAAGCATTTGGGATAAAAAAGCATCCTATGATTTACAAGGTCATAAGTGGGAGATAAGCATATCGCCTAGTGATGAGTTTTTGTATATTGCTCACTATAAAATCATGAGAATTTTAATTTCACTTGGTATTTTTATTGCTTTTTTAATTGTGTTGGCTGCTTATACTTATTTATTTGCACGCAGTAAAATAAAAGACGGGCGATATAAGATTGAATATTTATTAAAAAACCTTCCCGGCATGGCATATCAGTCTTTTAATACTATGAGCTGGCCTATGATACTGGTTAGTGATGGGTGTGAAAGTTTAACTGGTTATTCTCGAGCTGAGTTTAAAAAAAATAGAATGCTGTGGAGGGAAATAATACATTTAGATGATTATGAGCGAGTACAGGCGTCACTTACAGAAGCTGTCAAAGAAAAACGCTCCTTTGAACTTGAATATAGAATTAATACCAAAAATAGTGGGATCAAATTAGTGTGGGAAAAAGGAGGACCGGTTAGTTCTATTTTTAATGGTGAAGTTATTATTGAAGGATTTATTAATGATATTACCCCTATTAAGCAGGCTGAAGCTGACCTAATTAGTAGTTACGCTTTTTCTGATGCAGTAGTAAATTCAGTTGTTGAAGCCGTTATTACCATTGATCAATACGGGCTTATACAAAGTTTTAATTTTGCTGCGCAAGCTATGTTTGGTTATACCTCAGATGAAGTAAAAGATAAAAACGTAACAATATTAATGCCTACATCATTTAGTAAACACCATGACCAGCATTTAGCTCAATATTTAAAAACGAAGCAGACGCATATTATTGGTGTGGGTCGTGAGCTTGTAGCTAAGCATAAAGATGGCACAACATTTCCAATTCACTTATCTGTAAGTGAAATACAGAATCATGAAAGTACAATGTTTGTAGGTTTGATTCGAGATATTACCAAGCAACGTGCGTCAGAAGACCAAGCTCGGCTTCATACTGAGCAATTAGCGCATACCGAAAGGGTCAATGCATTGGGTGAAATGGCAGCAGGAATTGCACATGAAATAAATCAACCTCTGACAGCTATTTCTCTTTTTTCTCAGACGGCAAAAAACTTTTGTGAGAAGGGGAGATTTGACAAACTCCCCTTAATATTTGAAAAACTAAGTTTACACTCTCGTCGAGCGGGAGCCGTTATTGAGCGTATGCAGTTAATGACCAAAAAAGGGCAACGAACAAAAGAAGTCATTGATTGTATATTTTTAATAAAAGAAGTAACAAACCTAGCAGAATCAGAAGCGCGACTTCGCAATATTACTGTCAGAATAATTACATGTGATGAACAAATTGATGTGTTTGTTGATCGGGTGCAAATAGAGCAGGTTATTCTTAATTTATTACGTAATGGTATGGAAGCTATGCAGTTAAATGCTTATAAAAATGATTCAAAAATAGAGCTCGAAATAAAATTGAATGGAGATAAATATGTTGAGATATCAGTTTCTGATACCGGTGCAGGATTACCTGAAGAAATGAGAGAGAAGTTATTTAAGCCATTTTCGTCAACCAAAGAAAATGGCACAGGTATCGGTCTATCTATATCTAAAAGCATTGTTGAAGAACATGGTGGGCATATTCACTTTTATGACAATAAGCCAACAGGAGCTATTTTTATGTTTACTTTGCCAGCACATAATAGAGGAGTCGTTTATGAGCGATAAGCAAAGCGTTTTTATAATTGATGACGATGAAGGTATTCGAGAAGGGCTTGAAATACTACTAGACTCTATTGATATTGACGCTCAGAGCTTTAGTTCAGGCGCTGCGTTTTTGGATGTATATAATGAAACCATGGCTGGTTGCTTAGTATTGGATATACGTATGCCTAAAATGAGTGGTTTAGAGCTCCAACAAAAACTCAAAGATTTAAATTGCTCATTACCAATAATATTTATTACCGGGCATGGTGATATCCCGATGGCTGTAGAAGCGATGCGTTTAGGAGCAATTGATTTTATTAGAAAACCATTTAATGAACAGCACTTGATTGACCGTATTAATGAAGCATTGGTACTTGATGAAAAGCAACATGAAAAATCACTCGATAAGCATAAAAATAAGATTAATGTTGAATCGCTGTCGAGTCGAGAACGTGAAGTGTTTGAGCGAGTGACTGATGGGGCAATGAATAAAGTAATCGCGTGCGATCTTAGTATTAGTGAACGCACAGTTGAAGTTCATCGCTCTCATGTAATGGAAAAATTAGGTGCTAAAACACTCGCTCAATTAGTGCGAAGTAAAGTTATGTATGAGCAATTAAATTAATTATCAGTTCATCTATTTAATAATGTTGAAATGACGCAGATTTTTAAACAGCCCTCATGTAGGTTGTTATCTAATATCTAACTAATTTAAATTATTATGTCTCGTTTATGCGAGGCTTTTTATTTAATGAAGTCGTAAATATTTAAACTTACTTTACGACCTTGTACTTATTAAGATACTGAACAACACTTTAGTTATTAATTTAACGGGTGAGTAGGTTATGTTGCAACCTAAAGACTGGCATTTAATACAATCAAAGGGAATTTACTTTGTTTTAATTACATTGCTAACAGTGAGTTTAAATGTTTTTTTGAATGATTCATTACACCAAAAAACTGATCGTTCGGGACAACAGCTTGTTAAGCAGATTTTTGATTTGAAAATAGATACCTCATTAAGTAATAAGGTCTTAATTGCGTTGGTAAAAAGCCAAAAATTCATGTTAAAACCAAATCCTTCTCCTACCAATTTTGAGCGTTTTTTAAGTGAAGAGCGTGAAGACTTTAAATATAAAACACTCAGTTTGAGCCTTTATCATCCGCCGATATGGGTAATGGAAAGTTATTTATTTATATTGCTTAACTTGGTTATTTTAGGTGCTGCTAGTTGGTATTATCGCTGGTGGGGTATCATAAAAGCAGCTAACTCATCTATCCCTTCAAAAATCATCGTGAAGCCAAGTTATCAGTCAAACAAATCAAAACTGCTTAATATTAACCAACCTAAAAACAATGAATTAAGTACTTTTTATGGTGTAGCATCGTTATACCATGGTTTATATATGCTTATAGAATGTGATTGCAGATTTGCTCAACGTATAGATAAAGAGATTACTTTTAAAATATTAGTTATTAAAATTTTTCCTGAATTAAAAGGGTTATCTGTAACGTTATTAAGTAACGAACGTCTTGCTATAACACTGTGTAATGTGCCTATTACAGAGCTTGATCGGTATATAGAACGTTTACATAAAGGTATTTTTACGGTGTGCCAAAATTATCAAGAAAATATTACAAGGAAAAATATCAAAATAGGCGCATGTGATTATCGACTTGGAGCTGATCAAGAAACTGTTTATCAGTTAGCAAAATCTGCTTTAACTTTATCTCAATCTAGCTTATTACAACATTCTCACCGGTTAGCTTTAAACCATAGCCAAGAAAAAGTAATTTCTAGAGAGGAAGTAATTGAAAATATTAAAAAGAATAAATTTATACTTTTTTTCCAGCCTTTATTTGAAATAAGCACTGGTGACATTTTACAACACGAGGCATTAATTAGAGTTAGGCATAATACGCATGGTTTACTTGCAGCTCGTTATTTTATTAATCAGCTCTACAGTAGCCAAGATGCGCTAATATTAGATAAAGCTGTTTTTACTCAAATTAAAAAGTTAGCACTGGCTGAGTCTTCACCTTTAACTATTAGTATTAATTTATATCTTAAAAACTGGCTCAATAAAGAGTTTTGGCAATGGGTTTCATCACAAATAAATGATTTGAAATTGAGTAACAAATTACAATTTGAAATAAGTGAAAGCGAATTTTTTATTCATCAAAGTAGTTTAATAGATATATTTAGTATAATTAAGAAAAGCAGGTCACAAGTTGTAATTGATAATATTCAAAGTAGTCAAAATATATCTAAACTAAGTAATTGCCAGGAGGTATGTGGATTAAAGTTGTCTTATGAGTTAGTTCATTTGGTGAACGAAAATACACAGAATCAAAAACAAATAAAAAAAATAGTTGATGCAAGCAACTTATTAAATATACCTGTATTTGCTGTAGGGGTTGAAACCCAAAAAGAATTATTGATGTTGGCAAAACTTGGAGTGGTTGGTGCACAAGGTTTTTATTTTTCAGAGCCATTACAAGAGCTTACTCAAGCTGCATTTCATTAAATTAAACCTCTATATTTAAGACCATCTAATCCTTGCATTCCACCTGTGTGAACTGCAATAATTTTACTCCCTTCAGGGAAGTAGTCTTGCTCTATTAATTGAAACAATGCATACATCATTTTACCACTATAAATAGGTTCTAAAGGTAGGTTGTAATTAATGTTCATATCTTGGCAAAACCGCCACAGCTCAGGCGTAAATTTACCATACCCTCCATCGTGAAAGTTTGTTAATAGCTGCCAATTATTTTGATGGTTAGCTTTAGTGCTTAACTTACGTATTTCATCTTTTAAATAATCAGCTTGTTTTAATACTGCAATACCTATGACTTGGGTTGCCGTTTCACTTCCTTCAATTAATCCCGCTAATGTACCGCCACTTCCCGTAGGGCAAATTAAATAATCGTGTGCAGGGAGGCTTTGTACTAATTCTTCACAACCCAATAATGCATACGAGTTAGTTCCACCTTCTGGAATAATATAAGCATTAGGAAAGCGAGTTTGTAGTGAGTTTAAATAGTCTTGATCGTTACGTAGGCGGTATTCAAGGCGATTAACAACATGAAGTTGCATTCCGCATTGCTTCGCAAATTGAATTGTTGGGTTGTTGTGATCAAGTTCAGGACCTCGAACAATGGCATGAGTTGTTAAATTAAACTCTTTACCTGCGGCTGCACAAGCGTGAATGTGATTTGAAAAAGCACCACCGAAGGTCAGTAATTCTGTTTTTTTTAGCTTCTTCATATGGGCTAAATTGTATTTTAATTTACGCCATTTGTTACCGCTTATTAATGGATGAAGTAAATCGTCACGTTTTACTCCTAAATAAATGTTTCTCTTTTTTAGAAACATCATATCTATTTGTTGAATATAGTTATTTTCATTTATATTGAATGATACTGACATTTTATCTCATTTATTAACTTGGCAAATTAACTAAAATGTACGACACTTATTTTATATTCTATTAACAATAGTAGCTATATGAAAGAAAAGATTTTTTCATGGTTAAATCGCAGTTTAGACCGAGATACAGCTATTGGTGTTGCTACGTATGCGCATACAGTTAATGCCGTGTGCTTAAAAAAACAACAAGGGCAATGGCAATTACACAGTTCGCATAGTGTAAATGTTTCTGAACAAGATGATTATACAGCCGCTATCGTTGCTTGCACAAATGAAGTTTGTACTGACATATGTTCAGTTAATTTAGTGCTTCCTCACTTTTTCTATCAAATAGTACAAATGGATAAGCCAACACTTAGTGATGACGAAATTATCCAATCACTACCATGGATTACAAAGGATTTTGTAGATATAGCGCCTGAAAATATAGTGGCTGATTTTATTGATTACCCTATTACTTTGTCTATGCAAAGTAGCAAAATGAATGTGTTTATAAGCAATAAACTGCAGTTGCTACCTTTTATAGATAGTTTTGCACAAACAAAACCTGTTCTGCGCGCCATGACATCTGAAGAAATGGTTTTGGTTACTCTGTTTGGGCACCATAAAGATGCACATATGCTCATCGTTCAGCATATTAATAGTGAACCTCGTATATTAATAATCAGAGATGGGCAGTTAGTATTGGTTAGGCGTTTAAATGGCTTTTTAGGCATTACGGATAAAGATCAAAACCAAGATTTAGTAGAAGCACTGGGTCTTGAAATTCAACGCTCTATGGATTTTTTTGAAAGCCAGCTCAAGCAACCTCCTATTCGCAGCTTACAATTGCAATGCGATGACTTATCTTCACTCACACTTAGGGCAGGGCTTGCTGAATTTTTACAGGTAAAAGTTGTCGATTTTAAACCTAATTTAGAGTTAGCTGAAAAATTAGATCCAAACTTTTATTATGCATTGGGTGCTGCTTATCAATTAACAGATCCGGAGTCTGTTATATGAAGACTAGGATTAATTTTTATCAAAAGTCCTTGCGGGTAAGGCGCGATCCTGTTCCGTTACAAGGGATGCTTACACTGTGGATTGGTGCTTTGCTTATTGTTGCAATAACATGGGCTTTTTACGCCTATAAAGAACACGCCAACAATCTTAATTTACAGCAAAGTGAAGTTCAGCTTAAGAAAGCTAAGGCTCAGTTACAGATTGCGAAGCAACAACTAGCTGAAAAACAAAATAAAACATTATTAGTTAATGAACTAAAAACGCTGCAGCAGGAAATCCAACATAAACAACAATTTTTTAATTATCTTGAAAAATC
Organism: Pseudoalteromonas sp. TB64; assembly: GCF_000498095.1. Classification (GTDB taxonomy): domain Bacteria; phylum Pseudomonadota; class Gammaproteobacteria; order Enterobacterales; family Alteromonadaceae; genus Pseudoalteromonas. Next base: position 41,373 of record NZ_AUTQ01000261.1, on the reverse strand, counting down.
ATCAGCTCAATCAATAACTGATTATGCTGATGTGATGAAAGATCTTGCGCAATATCATGAACCTAATATTTGGCTTACAGAAATAAAATTTGTTGGACAAAAAGTGATATTACAAGGGCAAACTCTACAGTCAAAATTTTTACCAATTTGGTTCAATAATCTAAAACAATCCCCTTTTTTTGCTGATAAAGAATTCTCAGTGCTCGAACTATCTACGCTAGATGGTATTAGTGAGTTTAATGTTGCAACTGATCTTCGTAATGAGGAAGTTAAACCATGAGCAAAAATACACCGATTCAAAATAAAAAAAGTAGACCAACATGGGTTAAGTATCAGGCTCAATTTGCTGCATTGCAAAAGCGCGAAAAATATTCAACATTATTTGTGGGTCTATTCATCGTTATTTATTTGGGCTTATGGTTTGTTATTTTCCCTCAGCAAGATGCTGTTATAAAAGTGAACGTAAAACAAAATAGTATTTATCAAGAACTGCAACAAACAAATACACAGCTTTCAATGTTAAACCAAGCTTTAAATTACGATTACACGAGAGTTTTACGTGGGCAAATAGAACAAACTAAAGAAGAGTTAGGTGTAGTTAATAATCAGCTTAATAGCTTTAGTCAGGGCTTTATTGCAGCTAAAAAAGTACCGGCAGTATTGAAAGATTTATTAATTAATAATTCTGATGTGCAGGTTGTTAGTTTTAAGGTAAAGCCAGCAAAGGGAATAGATGTAGATAAGCTAGGTGAACATGATGCACAAACGCTATTTTTTGAACACCAGATGGTGGTGACCTTAAAGGGTAGCTACTTTAGTTTGCAACAATACTTGGCTGCGTTAAAAAGTAATCAAAGCAAATTATTAATACAAGAGTTTAGCTATCAGGTTCAGGTTCATCCACTAGCTGAATTAACTTTACAAATTGCTACAGTGAGCGCAAATGAAAAATTTATCGCTTTATAGTTTTTGTACTTTAGTGCTGTGCTTTTTTTCGTTGAATGCAACTGCACAGTTACGTGATCCGACTCAGCCTAACATACAAGTAGGTAGCGGGATGCCAGTCGCTCAAAGTACAGAGCTTAAATTACAATCTATTATAAAAAAAAATACAGTATTTAAAGCTATTATTTCGGGTCAGCTTTATCAAAAAGGTGACACGGTAAACAATTTTCGGGTGCTAAAAATTAACTCTAAACAAGTTGTATTAGCAAATGACGATAAGCAAATAAAATTAGAATTATATGACTATGAAATTAAAAAATAATTTATCTAGCCCATGGCTTGTTCTTTTATTATTGCCAACGTTTTTAACAGCGTGTCATAGCTTTAAACCAGGTAAAGAACTTAAAAATCATATTGAACAAGAGCTTGTCGTAGATACAACTAAGGCAGTTGCGCCGTTAAAAATGCCTAATGAATTAACGCAAAGCTTATTATCATCTATAAATAGTGAGCAAAGCATAAGCGATGACTTAGCAATTAAGCGTTTTGATGTTGCTGCTAATGATGTTGAAATTGGTGCATTTTTTGCTGGCTTAACTGACGATACGCCGTTTAGTGTTGCTGTTCATCCTGAAGTTAGCGGTACTATTAGTCTTAACCTAAAAGCGGTAACTTTTAATGAAGTGATTGCGGTTATTAAACGCATGTATCCTTTAGATATAGTTAATGAAGGTCGTATTGTACAAGTGCTGCCAGCTAAAATGCGTACCGAAACAATACCTGTAAATTATTTAATGATGCAACGTAATGGGCTTTCAACGGTCAGTGTAGTCGCTGGTGGTGTAAGTCAATTTGCACAAAATAGTGGCAGCTCTAATAGCTCAAGTAATTCTAACCAAGGAAGCCAAGAATTTGGAAGTGATGATCAAAGCTTAGAGTTAAATGGATCTCGTATTCAAACAATTAATAAAAATGATTTTTGGAAAGAATTAGAGCTTGCTCTTAAATCATTAATTGGCAGCAGTGATGGTCGTTATGTTGTTGCAAGCCCGCAAGCTAGCTTAGTAACAGTTAATGCGTTACCAAGCGAAATTAGGCAATTAAAAGAGTTTTTACGCCAAAGCCAAGAAAATTTACAGCGCCAAGTTATTCTTGAAGCAAAAATAATAGAAATAACCCTAAAAGATGAATATCAACAAGGGGTTAACTGGGAGCGTATATCGAGTGGATTAGAAGGTGGTGTTTCGTTTGCAACAACTGCTGGTACAACAATTAGTAATAGTATATCTGCTGTTTTAGGTGGGGCATCGTCGTTAACAATCCAAAAAGGGGATTTTAACGGAGTTATTAATTTACTCGAAACTCAAGGTGATGTGCAAATGCTATCTAACCCTCGAGTAACTGCAACAAACAATCAAAAAGCAGTAATAAAGGTAGGTCAAGATGAGTACTTTGTTACCAATGTGTCGAGCACTACGGTAACAGGTACTTCTACTACAACGTCTCCTGAAATTGATTTAACTCCTTTCTTTTCGGGTATTGCATTGGATGTAACGCCGCAAATTGATAAATACGGTTCAGTTATTTTACATGTCCATCCTTCTGTAACTGAAACTGAAGAGCAATTAAAAGTAATTACCTTAGATGATCAACGTTTTGAGTTACCACTTGCACAAAGCAATATAAGAGAATCAGATACTGTAATTCGTGCACAAAGCGGCGAGATAGTTGTTATTGGTGGCTTAATGCAAACTACCACCGAAGATGAAGAGTCAAAAACACCTATTTTAGGTGACATTCCAATTTTTGGTAATTTGTTTAAAAGTATACGTAAACGCCAAGAGAAAAAAGAGTTAATCATTTTAATTAAACCAACCGTTGTAATGCCAGACACTTGGAAAAAGCAACAAGGGGAAAGCCGCAAGCTTTTAAATACTTGGTATGAGAACTAACCATGTATTTAAGTTTTTTTAATCTAAGTGAAATGCCTTTCACGTTAACCCCAAATACTAATTTCTTTTGTGCTCTTGCGCCTCATCATGAAGCAATGCAAGTACTTACAACAGCGATTGAAATGGGTGAGGGGTTCATTAAAGTAACAGGTGAGGTTGGTACTGGTAAAACACTACTTTGCAGAAAGTTATTAAATCAAATTGAGCCTGACTATATTGTTGCTTATCTACCTAATTCTTACTTAAGCCCTGAAGAACTTCGTTGGGCATTGGCTATAGAGCTGGGAATGGAAGTCGATAAGACATTAGATCAGCAAGCGCTCGGTCAACTTATTAATCATTACTTACTCGATCTACAAGAGGACAATGAACGTGTAGTACTTTTAATAGATGAAGCGCAGTGCCTTAGTTGGGAAACTCTGGAAGCTCTTAGGTTATTTACAAATTTAGAAACAGAAAGTGAAAAGTTAATCCAAGTTGTATTATTTGGGCAGCCAGAATTAGATGAAAAACTTGCAAATAACAAGGTAAGACAATTACGCCAACGAATTAGTTTTTCTTACTCGTTAAGAGCTATGACTGCTGCTGAAGTGATTTATTATATAAATCACCGATTACAAGTTGCGGGCTTTAATCAGCCACCTTTATTTAATAACGCAATGGGTTTAAAAATTGCCAGAGCTAGCCGAGGGATCCCAAGATTAGTCAATATTTTATGCCATAAAGCTTTATTACAGGCTTACGGCGAAGGGTTAAATGAAATTACTACTCGTCATATTCAACTTGCTATAAAAGATACTGAAGACTGTGCTAAATACCGTACTGGTCATTATTGGGGCTATAGCGCACTTACATTTAGTGTTTTAGCGATTGCTGCTATATGGGTATGGAGGCAGTGGCTATGAGCGTTATAAATAATATGCTTAAAAACATAGAGCAACGCGAGGCTAAGCAAATTACGGATAAAAATACTATCGAGGTTAATATAAAACCTATTTACGACATACGAAATATACTTTTCAAAACATTAATAATACTGATTGTTTTAAGTGTGATTTTTGTAGCGTATTTATATTTGCCAACGGCAGAAAAAAGCAAAAAGCCACAACAAGAATTAACCGTAACACTAACGTCTAGCCTACCTGAGACGGAGTTAGTAATTAAAAAAGATGACAATAAAGCACTTGTTTCTGATGTTTTTAATGAGTTAGAGATGACTGATTTGCAAGCCAAAGAGCTTCCCTTAGAAAGCGGTAATGAGAATGACATAGAGCCTTCTAGTACAAAAGAACCCATTGAACTTGTTGTTAATAAATTAACGACAGAGGCGGCTGTAATAGCTAAACAAGATGAATTAAGAAACGTAGAAAATGCGGATGAAGTTTTATCAGTGGCTGAAACGGTTGTTATTGATTTACCAAAACCTAAGCCTGTGAAAGCTAAATCTACGAATAAAATGACTAAAAGCTCAACGCCTTCTAAATCTCAAGATGAATTAATTGCAGAGCAATTAACAGCAGCTAAGCAGGCAATTCAGTTTGGTTTGTATGATGAGGCAATTAGTGACCTTAATAATATTTTACTCCAGTCATCGAAAAATATAGATGCTAGAAATTTACTCGCCTCAGCTTATTTTCAGCAGCAAGATATAAACTCCGCACAACAGGTTTTACAAGCTGGCATTAGCCAAAACCCAGATGTTTTAGAGTGGCGTATTATGCTTAGCAAAATTTTGATTATGCAGCAGCAATATAAAGAGGTGCTACTGCTATTAAGTGAAGACTTTGAAGTGAATGCTAACCTTGATTTTTGGGTTTTACAAGGCACTGCAGCTCAAAGTGCTAATCAGCATGCCAAAGCACTAAATAGCTTTAGGCATCTTACTCAATTACAGCCCAGTCAAGCAAAATGGTGGCTTGCTTTAGCAACCTCTAAAGATGCTTTGGGTGAGTACCCTGATGCTAAGCATTTATACAAAATAGCTTTAGATTTAGGTGGGTTAAACACGGCAATGACTCAACATGCATTACAGCGCTTAGTTGCATTGAAGGAGGCAGTATGAGACCTAGTTTAAAAATGCGTTTAGGTGATTTACTTGTTCATGAGCATATGATTACTGAGGCGCAGTTGAATGAAGCGCTAAATGTTCAGGCTGCAACAGGTCGAAAGCTAGGGTCTACACTTATTACACTTGAGTTTATTAGTGAGCCTCAGCTATTACGTTTTTTAGCACAGCAGTTGCAAGTTCCATTTTTAGATATTTCTCAACGTAAAATATCACCTGATGTATCTAAGCTTTTGTCAGAAGTATATGCCAGAAGATATAGAGCGCTGGTTATTGAAGATAACGGTGATTCTGTTTTACTCGGCATGAGCGATCCAGCTGATTTAAGAGGGTTAGATCAGCTAGCACCTATGCTGGCTCCAAAACGAATTGAGTTAGCAGTAGTACAAGAAAGCCAGATAATGGCTGCTTTTGATAATGTGTATCGTCGAACTCAAGAAATAACGAGTTTTGCTGAGCAATTACATGAAGAATATGAAGACGTAGAAGAGTTCGATCTTAATTCCCTTGGTGACGAAACATCAGATGCAACCGTTGTTAAGTTACTGCAATCTATTTTTGAAGATGCGGTACAAGTGCGTGCATCTGACATTCATATTGAGCCAGATGAAGGCCTGCTTCGTATTCGCCAACGTGTAGATGGGGTACTGCAAGAGCACATTTTAAACCAAGTGAAAATAGCATCGGCACTCGTTTTACGTTTGAAGTTGATGTCGGGCTTAGATATATCTGAAAAGCGACTTCCGCAAGATGGGCGTTTTAACATTAAAGTGCGCAGTCATAGCATTGATGTACGACTTTCAACGATGCCAGTACAGCATGGTGAATCTGTTGTTATGCGTTTGCTTGATCAATCGTCAGGTATATTGTCGCTAGACGAGACGGGCATGCCCGTGCATATTTTAAAGCGTGTGCGCAGTATTATTAAGCGCCCTCACGGTATGGTACTTGTAACAGGACCAACCGGTTCGGGTAAAACCACTACGCTTTACGGTGCATTAAGTGAACTTAACCAGCAAGAAAGTAAAATTATTACCGTAGAAGACCCTGTTGAATATCGAATTGGACGTATAAACCAGGTTCAAATAAATAATAAAATAGGTTTAAGTTTTGCGAGTATTTTACGTACCGCTCTAAGGCAAGATCCCGATATTATAATGGTCGGTGAAATGCGTGACCAAGAAACAGTTGATATAGGCCTTAGGGCTGCTTTAACTGGTCATTTAGTTTTATCTACATTACACACCAATGACGCTATTACTAGCGCTATGCGCCTAATTGATATGGGCGCGCCTGCATATTTAGTCGCAAGCTCACTACGTGCAATTATAGCTCAGCGCCTTGTAAGGCGCGTTTGCAATGATTGCAAAACACCATATCACCCAGACAAACAAGAAACGAGTTGGCTTAAATACCTTGGTGAAGATATTTCACATTCGCAATTTTTTAAAGGGCGAGGTTGCACAGGGTGCAATCATAGTGGTTATAAAGGACGCGTTGGTATTTTTGAGTTGCTTGAAATGGGTGATGCAATGATGGATGCATTGCGTGTTAATGATACTCAGAAATTTGCAAAAGCGGCAAAAAATAGCGCTAACTTCACACCCCTTTCAATGATGGCTTTAGATTATGCTAAGCAAGGAATTACCTCGTTAGATGAGGTGTTTAAAGTAGCAGAGTATATTCCCGAGATAGTCGGAGGCGATGATGCAGCTGTATAGCTACAAAGCCAAAGATATGAAAGGCATGCTTGTAAAAGGGCAACTTGAATCAAGTAGCCAAGCGGGTGTTGCCGATAGTCTAATAAGACGTCAATTTATACCCATCTCAATTACATTAGTTGAAACTAAAAATAACATTAAAATTTTCGATAATTTATTCGTTGAAAAAATAGGTTTAGAAGACATGATCATGTTTTCTAGACAAATGTATTCATTGTTAAAAGCCGGTATTCCTATTATTAGAGCAATGGTAGGTTTAGCTGATACAACCCAAAACAAAGAATTCAAGAATGTATTAATAGAAGTTACAAAGCAGCTAGAGCAGGGTCGTGATTTATCTAGTGCAATGTCGATTCATAACAAAGTATTTAGTCGCTTAACTATTTCTATGGTGATGGTAGGTGAAGGGTCTGGTCGATTAGAAGATGCATTTTACCAGCTAGCTATTTATTTTGAAAAAGAACAAGAAACACGTAAGCGGATAAAGGCTGCGATGCGCTATCCCACTTTTGTAATTTTAGCGCTAGTTTCCGCGATGATAATTTTAAATATTTTTGTGATCCCAACATTTGCCAGCATGTTTACAAAATTTGGTGCAGAACTCCCCTTAATGACTAGAATATTAATAGGGACTAGTAATTTTTTCGTTAATTACTGGTGGTTACTAATTATTATTTGTGTTGGCTGCGTTGTAATGTGGAAGCGTTATTTAAACACAACTGCAGGGCGTTTTAAGTGGGATCAATATAAGCTAAAAATTCCTTTCATTGGTGACATTTTAAAGCGTACTTTGCTTGCACGTTATAGCCAAAGCTTGGCAATGGTACTGCGCTCAGGTGTACCAATGACAACAGGGTTATCACTTACTGCACATGCGGTGGATAACAGTTATATGGAAAAAGCGATTATCACTATGCGACATGATATTGAAAAAGGCGATAGCTTACTTAGAGCTTCTCGTTCGAGTGAGTTGTTTTCTCAACTTGTTTTACAAATGGTTGCTGTAGGTGAAGAAACTGGACGCGTAGATGAGCTTTTACAAGAGGCTGCTGATTATTACGAGCGTGAAGTCGATTATGATTTACGTAGTTTAACAGCAAAAATTGAACCTATTCTGACAGTGTTTGTAGCCATTATGGTACTCATTTTAGCATTAGGTATATTTATGCCAATGTGGAATATGATGTCAGCCATTAAAGGTAATTAAGGTGGCTACACTCATTACAGTTACTCACTCAAAAGGTTTTTCGTTATTTGAGTTAATTATTGTTGTTGTTTTACTGGCAGTAATTCTGAGTTTTGCTATACCTCAATATATAGGTATTAAAAATCAAGCACATAATTCGAATGTTGATGCTGTTGCAGGTGGTTTTTCCTCTGCTATAAGTATGGTACGCGGTCAATGGGAGTTAGAAAGAAGGCCAAACGGTGCATTACATACAACATTTGTTAATTATGGAGGAGTAATCGTCGGAGTTGATGGTTTAAGAGGTACACCAACGAGTGATGAAACAACAAAAATGGATACACGTGTTCAAGCTATGAGTGCTGCTAAATGTCGTCAGGTATTAAATACTATTTTACAAGATGCACCTAGTAGTACATTAAGTAATGAAATATCAAGAATAAAAAATGTTATTTTTTTAGTTAGATACAACGCAGAAGATACACAATGCATCTATTATTTAACACATGTTCTTGATTCTGAAAACATACCTAAAAATGGTGCTATTGCATCGGGGAATATAGGTTTTTCGTACTTTCCAATAACGGGAAAAGTACACATATTTAAAAATTAAGTAATTATTAAAAAGAGGCTTACTTATGAAAACGCAATCGTTAAAAAATCTACCTTTAAATAATCAAGCAGGTTTTACGCTTGTTGAATTGATTATTGTAATTGTTATTTTAGGAATTCTAGCTGTAACAGCAGCGCCGCGATTCTTAAATCTACAAGGTGATGCAAATGCTTCAACATTAGAGGGGCTACAGGGGTCTATTCGTAGCGGGATGAACATAGTTAACGGTAAATCTATTATTGCGAGTGACCATAAAAAAATAGCCGCATCTGTTATTGTGGACACTGGTGCTAATGTTCCTACCGTTTATGGTTATCCTGCAGCAACACAACCTGCCTTTGAAGCTTTTTTAGATGTGAGTTTTGCCGCTGATGATTCGGCTGACTTTAACTTAGCCGTTGTAGGCACTAAGGTTATTCTGTTTCCAAATAGTTATGTACAAACTGACGATTGCCGAATTGAATATACAGAAGCAACATCAGCAGCAGGAACCGCGCCGGTAAGAACTATTATTACACCGCCGATTGTCACTTTAGTTACAGAAGGCTGTTAATTACATAGATGATAAGTAGTAGTAAGCGGCGATTGCGTGGCTTCACACTCATTGAGTTAATTATTACTCTAGTGATATTGGGAATACTGTCGGTAACGGCAGGTCCCAAGTTTCTGGGGAGCTCAACTGAAGATGCGTATTCGTATCGAGATCGCACATTAAATGCGTTGAGAACAATGCAGTTACGTGCAATGCAAAATACGACTACTACGAGTTGTCATAAACTTTATATTACTCCCACTTTAATTGCAGGACCCACCCCAGATAATAATTGTGTAGGAGGTGCTGATATTAATAATAGCGATCACTTAGTTATACAAATTGATACACAACGAAGTGATATAACATTTACTGCATTAGATAGTAATGCAAATGAATTTACACAAATTAGTTTTGACCCTTTAGGTAAATCAGATCAAAACTGTACAACGCAATGTCGAATAGACGTCGGGTTGGCTGGTGTATGTATTAGCGGTGAAGGGCTTATTTATGCGTGTCCTTAAACATAACGGTTTTACCTTAATAGAATTAATTATTGGTATTGTTATGTTTGCAATTGCATTGAGCATAATCACCGCGCTCATTGCTCCTCAAGCTCAAAAAAGTGTAGAACCAATTATAGCTTTAAGAGCATCTGAGTTAGGGCAATCATTAATGAATGAAATTCAAAGTAAGTCATTTGATGAGCATAATGATCGTAGTGCTCCTTTTAAGCGCTGCGGTGAAATATCACTGGGTGCGCAAGCTTGTACAGCAACAAACGACTTCGGCTCCGATAACGCAGAAACACGCACAAGCTATAATGATGTTGATGACTATATTGAACTTTCAGGTCAACCTATTACTAATAGTTTAGGTGAGGCGCTATCAGAATACAGTGATTTTAGTTTGGTTATTACGGTGCAATACGACAGTGATTTTAATGCCGCAACAAACAACGATGGCACCACCTTTAAGCGAATTACTATCGAAGTGACATCATCTCAGGGTGAGGTTTACGGCTTTAGTGCTTATAAAGGAAACTATTAATGAATAAAGCCAAGCACCAGAAAGGGTTTACATTAATTGAACTGCTACTTGTAATGGTAATTATGGGTATTTTAGCGGTGAGCGCATTTTCGTTTATAGGCGCTGGTGTAAGTATTTATTCACAAGGTGTAGAGCGTCAAGAAGCAGTAGCACAAGCTAGATTTTTAATAACGCGTTTAAGTAAAGAATTGCGTCATGCAACGCCAAACTCATTGAGACTAACTTGCGATAACAGTACCGGTGGAGCATGCAGTACTCAACAATGCCTTGAGTTTACGCCATTTTTATCTGCGACCCATTACACGAATTACTTGCCTACAACGTCACCATTTAATGTTACCGCTGTCGATTTCGAACTAAATAATTTAACGGAACCTCAAGTTGGCGATTGGGCTACTGTGTATCCGTTAAATAGCGCAGATATATACAACGAGAATAACGACAAGCGTTTACAAGTATCAGCATTTACTAATTCGACAAGTAGTGCAATCGACCAATGGCAATTTAGCAAAGCATTTGCTGAAGAATCACCTAGTAAACGACTTTATTTACTAGATGAGCCTGTTAGCTTTTGCATTGAAGGCAACAGCTTATATCGATATACAAATTATGACTTTAATGTAAACCAGCTTAATGCAGTTGGCTTACAAATAACGAGTGGTGTGAAGCGAGATTTATTGGGTATTTATATAGCAAATGATCTAGCAAATACTTTATTTTTTACGTTAGATAAATTGGCTTTACAACGAAACTCAGTTTTAAATATCCATGCACAAATGGTATTTAATGACACGGAAGTAATGAATTTTAACCATGAGGTACATGTCCCCAATGTACCTTAAAAAAAAGACTCCGATTAAAAATATGCCATACAGGCAAAGAGGTAATTTAATAATTGTCTCTTTGGTGATCATTGTTGCCTTATTGGCGCTTGGGTTAGCTTTAGTTAAAGTGCTTTCAGGTGCTTCTCAACAAAATACGATTGAATATTACGGTGCACGCGCTTTTATGGCTGCGCAAAGTGGTATCGAAAGTGGTTTAGTAGATCTATTCCCACTTAATAGTGCAGCCCAAAATTGTGCAGCGGTGACTTCAAACTTAACCTTTGAAACAAGCTATTTAGAGTTTTGCACTGTATCGGTCAGTTGTAGTGAGTATATAGGCTTGCCCGATACTAGCTCGCGCTCCGGCACTGTTAATATATACTATTTACAGAGCTCTGCTATATGCGCAGCAAATGATTGCGCTATTGGTGACTCTTGTCGAAAAGACTATTGGCAAACACAAAGAACACTCAGTGTTGAGGCAAAAACCCTACCATGATAAAAAATATATTATTGCTTATTTTTTTCATAACTTTGTTGTTTTGCAATAAAGTCTTTGCTGTTATACCTAAAATTGAAGGTCGTTATATTGAATTGCAAAATACGTATACATCACCAGTTTGGACAAAAATAAATTTTCAGCAACAATATATAACACCGCCAGCCGTTTTTATGCTTTCAACCAACCAAGGTGGCAACCCTGCAATTGTAAGGGTAAGAAATATAACTACAACAGGGTTTGAGGCGCTTCCTTTGGAGCCATCAGGAGAAGATGGTGGTCATATTAATATGGGGGCTCATTATTTAGCTGTTGAGTATGGAGTGCATGAATTTCCTGATGGGACGATAATGGAAGTGGGTAGTACTGATTTGCAATTAGAGCTTCAGTATGGAGCTAAGTCAGGTTTTTCACCATTTACTCCTACAGGATATAAATCACTGCTTTTTGCTCAACCTTTTACACAGCGACCTAATTTCTTTCATTCATTGCAAACACTTAATAGTGTTGATAGCAACCCACCAAACAATGCTTTGATACCATTTTTAACTATAGCCGTAGAAACGGGGTCTTTATCTGCTAATGGCGTAAATATAGCGCTAGAGGCATCTGAAACTGAATTTGGTTTAGTTAACAGTGAAACCGTTGCTTATTTAGCTGTTGAGCCTGGTTTTGATAGGGCATTTACTGACGATAATGGGGTCGAGGTAACTTGGGAAAGCTTCTTTACTGGCTTTGCCGTAGATGGTTGGACTGATGGCTGTAATTACTTTAGTTTTACTAACAACTTTTTAGTGGCTCCTTTAGTTGTGGCAAGTAAAAATTCACGTGTAGGGACTGATGGTGGCTGGCTACGTAGTTGTAATTTAAGAACTGATCGTTTGGGGCTGGTGGTTGACGAGGATCGCGACGGAGATAACGAACGAACTCACCCAAATGAAGAAGCATCTATACTGGCTATGACCAGTACATTTGTTTCTAATGGCGATATTTTAAGTTGTGATACATTATTTCCTGGAGCGCTTTCTACCTATGATAATGGTGAAATTCAATTGGTTCAGGGTGTTGAAGTAACAGATAACAATGCACAATTTGTTACAACAACGAGTTTAATTTCAACAGCATTGACTAACCCTCCTTTATGTAATGGACAGGAGTGTGCAGCAAGCGGTAATAATTCATTAGAACCAAGCCAAGCGGCGCAAGTCCCTACGGTACCTAATGATGGGAGCTCTACAGGACCTGTACCAACGTCATTAGCTGGTAACTATTTTTATGATGAGTTACAACTGAGCATGCTTGAGACCGAATACAGAGTTACAGCGCCTACACGTATTTTTTTAAAAGACACTACATCATTACTATCAACATCATTTTTAAATATAGGTCAAACTAATATAGTTCTTGAAGCAGATGCCTATTTAGCTATTTATGTTGATGGCGCTGTTGCTATTGCAGCTGATGCTAATATTTCTGCTTATATTGTTGCCACTGGTGAAGTGAGAATTGCACAAAATGTAACATACCAAGGCTCTATTACATCAGGTACTCAAATTATTACCGAAGGAAGTTCGACGTTTGATGCTTTACCTGTACCTGATAGTATTCCTGGCTTGTGTGGTATTTATACTCCCGTTTTATTAGATCATTATCGAATTACAATGAGTGATAATAAAGGACTCACTTGCCAAGCAAAAGAAATGACCTTAACAGCCTGTGCAAACGATGCATGTAGCATATTGTTTGATGAGCCATCAAGTTTAGATTTATCTCCTGATAATAGTGGTCAGCAAAGTTGGGTAACTGGGGAGAACATCAGTTTTACAGGCTCGGCTCCCATCGACTTTGCTAAACGCACAACCGGTACTGCTACATTTGGCTTTAATACTGCCGATCCTTCTGCGCCTATACGCTGTTATATTGGAGGTAATAACGTGGGTTTGAGTGGGTGCAAGGTAACGTTTTCCGATGCTGGATTTATTTTTACAAACGATACCAATAATAGTACAACAATCCCAACTCAGTTATCAGGTAAACCCTCTGATACAGGCTTTAATGCCAAAGCGCTTTCGATTCAGGCTGTAAAAACTAACACCACAACCGGTGCGTGTGATGCTGCGTTTCCTGTCGGTGCCGATGTTTCTTTAGAACTTGCTTATACGTGCAGTGCAGGGGCGAGCTGTTCTGACCCTATACAGCTTGAGAACAACAACAATACATATAATGTTGAGCAAGCCTATCAATCATTTCCACTGAGGTTTGATGATGACTCTAAAGCACAGATTGTTATTAATTATCCGGATGCAGCCAAGCTTAGTCTTAATGCAAAAACTAATTTAATTTTAGACCCCGTTACTAACTTATCGGTTAATTTAGAAGGTAGTTCTAATGAATATGTTGTGAAACCATTTGGGCTTGCGATGGATTTGCCCAGTGATGGTTTTGCAGCTGATGCAAGTGGAAGTCTGTTTAGATTAACGGGTGAGTCATTTGATTTAAAAATGAATGCAGTGCAATGGGAAGCCGGGCAAGATAACGACAATGACGGTTATCCTGACGATTACAGTAGTATTACCAATAATACGATAGCTAAGCATTTTATTTCAGAGCAACCATTCGTTGAAGCAGTACTTAATGCACCGACGCCAGGTACAGCCGGTACGTTAGAAGTAATTAGCACCAGTGCATTTAGTGACACCGGTAATTTAAGTGAATCAATTTCACAATATAGTTATGACCAAGTCGGTATTATTGATTTAACTGCGGGGCTTGTAGATGCTGATTATTTTGGTGCAGGCGATGTAAGAGGAGAAATATATAACGTTGGTCGTTTTGCTCCTTCACAATTTCAAGTAATAGCTATTCAGGCGAATGCCCAATGTACGCAATATGGTAGTAATTTAACCTACCTAGAGCAGCCTTTTGAATTAGCTTTTACGGTACAAGCGCAAAATCATAAAAATGAGTTAATGGGTAATTATAAAAACGGGTTTGATAAATCGACAGTACAAGTTAATGCAGAAAATAATGAAGTCAGTAATTATGCGCCGGCTACCGACTTTAGCAGTCGCTTAGTTAATCTTGGATCAAATAGTTGGAGTGATCAAAATGACGGGCAATGGCAATTAAACCAAGTTGATACCACGCTAAAAAGGCTTGGAGTTGATCAACCAGATGGACCTTTTTCTATGGTTAACTTAATGGCTACGCTTACTGATATTGAAGGTGCTACATTAATTGATGCTAATGACAAACCTAATACACAAAATACCTGCGCAGCTAATTGCAATAGTGTGCGTTTAAATAGCGTACCAATTGACTTTAGATTTGGACGATTAGTACTTAGTAATAACGCAGGATCGGATCTCGATTCTTTACTTATACCTATGCAAGCTCAATATTGGGATGGCAACGGGTTTGTAATTAATAATGAAGATAACTGTAGCGTGTTCGATCATACAAAGTTAAGCCAAATATCCCCCGCATCACCTGTATTAGCATATGAATATGGAAATGGTTCATCGGGAGAGCTCGAAGCTGGAGGGTACCCCGCTGATAATGGCATTTATGCTCAAGCAAATGGGTCAGGAGAATTTACGCTGGAATATAATACACTAGACTGGTTAAAGTGGGATTGGCAAGGAGATGAATCTCAGCTTGATCCTCGCACTATTTTACAATTCGGTCGCTTTAGAGGAAATGATCGGGTTATTTACTGGCGTGAAACACGTGAATAGTTGTAAACTAAGATAATAATTGAACAAAGCTTGTGTTTTGTGCTTCAAGTACATAGCATACGGGTTTGATTATAAAAATAATAACGACCAAATAATTGCCGCTTTTTGGGACTGGAATATATGCGAATTGCTTCTTTATCTCTTTTAATTTCAGCTAGTTTGATAGCTAGTAGTGCATTTGCACAAGACACTGCTACTGTGACTGGAATTGATTCAGAGATTAGTATTAAACAAACAGAATACGATAACTCGACAAGAATACTTGATAAACACTTAAAAGAAGAAAGTCAGTTACAAAACCAACTGGAATTACTTCGTTCTCGTTCTACTGAGCTAGATAAAGAAAAAAACCAAGCCCTTGATGCGATGAATGAAATGTATCGCCGATTAATCGACGATCCTACGCTTGATATTAGTACGGCTCAATCGCGTTATCAAAAAGCGGTGGTCGATCACAAGCAAAATAAAGATGATATTTCTATGCAGTTGGCGGCAATTGCATCCCACCGTAAAGATATTGAACAGATTCGTGTTGCCAAACACACACTTTTAAATACTTTAGAAACCTTAAAAGAGCAGTTAACGACGGCTCGTGTTGAGCGTTTGCGCAACGAGTTTACCCGAGAGGGTGCACTTGAAGTTAATCACACAATAAATTGTAAGCGTACAGAAACACTTGCAGCATGTGAGCAACGCGGTCAGCAAATGGGTTTACAAAAAGCGACCAAACGCTTTGTAGACCAAATTTTTGCAAACTTAACTGAAGAGCGTTTAGTAGAGCCAAAGCGTAATATGGCAGGCGCGCAAGTACAAATTTTAAGTAGCCACGTAGTAAATAGTGCTTTTAGTGGACAAGGTAATTACAACGTTAATCTAAGCGTAACAATGCGTGGTGAAGTTAATAGCAGCCGCTTATGTAGCTTATTAAGTGTTGATAATCGCTATTGTTCTGAATATGGAACTCCACTGGCAACTACATATCAGCCTTCGTACAATAATACTTATTCTGATAGTCAGTTAACATTCAGTAATAACGCGGATAATACCGACACGGTATCTGTATCTCGTTTAAATAAGCAGCCTATACGTGATTACTCAGTAAAAAAAGCATCAGCGGAAAGAGATTATCCAGTAATATTGAACAAGGATAAATACGAGTCTGTTGAGCTTACATTACGTTCGAATGTATATGATGATGAAGTGTTTATTGATGGTGTAAGCTTTGGCTCAACACGTTTAATAACTCGCTTACCAAGCGGTGTTCATAACATTGAAATTCGTAAGTTAGGTTATAAACCTTATCAAGCTCGTATAGATTTGACTAAGGCACAAACCATTCACGCAAACTTAGTAAAAAAGTCTGAGTCGATTGCTGCACCGACGTACACTCGTGAGCAACCAAAAGTTGAAACTCGCCAGGTGAGCCAAAACGTTATTGTTTCAAGCACAAATGTTGAAACACCTGTTGTTGTTATTCCTGCTGGTAAGTTCAAAATGGGTGACATTAATGGCAATGGTCTGGCTAATGAACGTCCTGTTATTGAAAAGGCGATAGCAAATTCATTTGCTATGCAAAGCAAAGAAGTGACAGTGGGTGCATACGAAAAATTCGTATCAAACACTGGTTATAAAACGCAAGCAGAGCAAAGTAAAGGGTGTGCGTATTATTTAAATGGTGAGCCTGTATGGGAAAACGATTTAAATTGGCGTAATCCTGGTTTTGAACAAAGTAATGATTTTCCGGCTGTATGTTTAACCTATAATGATGCTAAAGCATATGCTGAGTGGTTATCTGGTCAAACAGGGCAGCAATTTCGTTTACCAAGTGAAGTTGAGTGGGAATACGCAGCACGCGCAGGAACTGAAACTGAGTACCCTTGGGGTAACGAAATTGGTAAAAATTTAGCTAACTGTGGTTGGTGTGGTAGCGAATGGTCAAACAAACGTGCAGCGCCTGTTGGTTCTTTTTCTCCTAATGCATTTGGATTATACGATACCGTAGGCAATGTGTGGGAATGGACCGATAAAAAATCAGGTGAGTCTGATGTTGCAGTAAGAGGTGGAGCCTGGAATTTTGCCCCAAGTCTTGCTCGTGCGTCAACGCGTTTAATTTTAGCGCCTGATTTTAGATCTAACTACATTGGTTTTCGCTTAGTACGCGAACGATAATATTTAGTAAGGAAGCTTAATAGCTTCCTTTTTCAAAATTAACAAAGGCAGCTGTACTTCACATTGCTCAACTAACTAAGCATGTTGAAGTGAAGCAGCTAACATAAGAACGTATTTCTAAGGTCATCCAGCCTCATGTTTAAAAAACTCCGTGGTATTTTTTCTAACGATCTATCGATCGACTTGGGTACAGCCAATACCCTAATTTATGTAAAAGACGAAGGCATTGTATTAAATGAACCTTCAGTAGTTGCTATACGCCAAGAGCGTGCTGGTGGACCTAAAAGTGTTGCATCTGTAGGTACAGAAGCAAAACTTATGTTGGGTCGTACGCCTGGCAATATAAAAGCAATTCGTCCAATGAAAGACGGTGTTATCGCTGACTTTTTTGTAACCGAAAAAATGTTACAACACTTTATTAAGCAAGTGCATAACAACAACTTTATGCGCCCAAGCCCACGAGTACTAATTTGTGTACCATGTGGTGCAACTCAAGTAGAAAAACGTGCAATACGTGAATCTGCAATGGGTGCCGGTGCGCGTGAAGTTTACCTAATTGAAGAACCAATGGCAGCAGCAATTGGTGCAGGCTTACCAGTATCAGAAGCAACTGGCTCAATGGTTGTTGATATTGGTGGTGGTACAACTGAAGTTGCTATTATTTCACTTAACGGTGTTGTTTACTCTTCTTCGGTACGTATTGGTGGCGATAAGTTTGATGAAGCTATTATCAATTATGTACGTCGTAACTTTGGTAGTTTAATTGGTGAAGCAACCGCTGAAAATATTAAACATCAAATCGGTTCTGCATTTAAAACAGATGAACCAATCGAAATTGAAGTACGTGGTCGTAACCTTGCAGAAGGTGTTCCGCGTTCATTTATGCTTAACTCACATGAGATTTTAGAAGCATTACAAGAACCACTAATGGGTATTGTAAGTGCGGTTATGGTTGCACTTGAGCAGTCACCACCAGAGCTTGCATCTGACATTTCTGCTCACGGTATGGTACTTACTGGCGGCGGTGCATTATTAAAAGATTTAGATCGTTTATTAATGGAAGAAACGGGTATTCCTGTTGTTGTTGCCGACGATCCGCTTACATGTGTTGCACGTGGTGGCGGTAAAGCACTTGAGATGATTGATGTTCACGGTGGTGACGTTTTTAGTTACGACTAATGAAATTAATGTTTGGAAGAACTGTATCCTTGCAGCTGCGACTTTTTGTCGCAGTGTTTTTGAGTATCGCACTCATAGCCGCAGACAGGTACACACAAGGTGGTACGGTTGTTCGTACCAGCCTAAACACCCTCGTAAGCCCATTAATTTACGTTGCTAATTTACCCTACGAGTTATTCAGCTTAAGCGCTAAAAGTTTACACACACGTGATCAACTCCTTACTGAAAATGAAGCGCTTAAAAAAAAGCAAATGCTACAAAGCGAGCAACTTCAGCAGTATCAATTTCTAGCCAGAGAAAATCAAAAACTTCGTGCTTTGCTCGGTTCATCTGCAAAACAACCTAATCGTAAAATTATTGCACAAGTACTCTCCGTTCATTCTAATCCGTATAGTCACCAAGTTGTTATTAATCGTGGCACAACCGATGGACTTAGCGAAGGGCAAGCTGTTATTGACGAAATGGGGGTTGTAGGGCAGCTCACTAAAGTTGGCTCAACAACATCTCGTGTTTTATTAATGACCGATACAACACATGCAACACCAGTACGTATTTTACGAAATGATGTGCGAACAGTGGTTGAAGGGATTGGTAAAATTAATGTAGTTAAGCTCTCACATGTGCCTCATAGCTTAGATGTTCGTATTGGCGATATATTAGTAACATCAGGGCTGGGGGGCACTTTTCCTGAAGGTTACCCGGTAGCTGTTGTTACTGAGATTAATCGTGATGAAGGGCGTCCTTTTGCACAAGTTTACGCAGAGCCTATTGCTCAGTTAGACCGTATTCGCTTATTAGTTATTTTATGGCGAAATCAACAGGAGCGCTTAAACAATGATTAGTCGTTATTCATTGTTAATTGCACTAAGTATATTTCTTGCACTGGTAATGGCATTAATGCCGTTACCATTTTCGTTCGAACCATTTAGACCGGATTGGGTATTACTGGTATTAATGTATTGGTCACTTGCAGTGCCGCATCGTATAAATATTGGTACAGCGTGGGTGGTTGGTTTATTAATCGACCTAGCATCGGGCTCACCGCTTGGAGTTAACTCACTCACATACTCAATTTGTATTTTTGTAACGGCAAGTAATTTTCAAAAAATTCGTAACTTTTCGCTTTGGCAACAAAGCTTACTAATTGGCTTATTTTTAACGTTGTATCATTTAATGCAATTTTGGTTAAATCACTTTTTGCTTGGTGTTTACTTTAATCCACAATACTTATGGCCGGTTTTAACGGGTACGTTGAGCTGGGTTTGGTTGTTTTTATTACTTCGTAAATATCGCAGACACTTTAGGATCAGGTAAATGACAACCTCAGTATATTTGGCATCTGCCTCTCCTCGTCGTAAAGAGTTATTAGCTCAATTAGGTATCGAGTTTTCACAATTTAGTGTTGATGCAGATGAAAGCCAATACCCAAATGAGCCCCCGTATGAGTATGTAGAGCGCTTAGCGCGTTTAAAGGCATGCTCTGGTGTTAAACTGGGGTATACGGACCGTCCTGTGCTTGGTAGTGACACTGTGGTAGTTATTGATAACCAATCACTTTGTAAGCCTCGTGACGAAGCTGATTTTACACATACACTAAAGCGTTTATCAGGTAATACACATCAAGTATTAACGGCGGTTGCTTTTGCGACACAAGAAAAAGTATTGAGTTGCGTTGTAAGTACAGATGTTACTTTTAAAACTCTCACAGATGAAGAAATAAAAGCCTATTGGCAAAGTGGAGAGCCACAAGACAAAGCCGGTGGTTATGGCATTCAAGGCTTAGGCGGACGTTTTGTTACCCACATTTCAGGTAGCTATTTCTCCGTTGTAGGCTTACCTTTGTATGAGACCGAACAATTATTAAAAACATTCTTAAGAAGGTAACATGAGTACAGAATTACTAATAAATGTCACGCCAAGTGAAAGCCGTGTTGCCCTAATCGAAAACGGTGTACTACAAGAGATTCAGCTAGAGCGAATTGGTAACTTAGGTATTGTGGGTAATATTTATCTAGGAAAAATAAGCCGTGTTTTACCCGGTATGCAAGCTGCCTTTGTGGATATAGGTCTTGAAAAAGCGGCATTTTTACATGCATCAGATATTGTAAATAGCGCATCTATTGTTGAAGGCGTCGACGACGTTCCAATAAAAAAAGTACAAGACATTCGTGAACTTGTTCGCCAAGGTCAATACATTATGGTGCAAGTGGTTAAAGACCCACTAGGTACTAAAGGTGCAAGACTTACCACCGACATCACTATACCTTCCCGCTATTTAGTTTTTATGCCAGATGCGACCCATGTAGGGGTTAGTCAGCGCATTGAAACTGAAGAAGAACGTTCTCGTCTTAAAAAAATAGTCGCTGAGTATGGCGATGAAAACGGCAGCTTTATCGTGCGCACCGCAGCTGAGGGCGCAAGTGAAGCTGAATTACGACACGATGCCGGATTTTTAAGAAAGTTATGGGAAAAAATAACATCTCGCCGTAAAAAAACGAGCAAAGCCAGTATATTACATGAAGATCTAACACTTGCCTTTAGAACCCTGCGTGATTACGTTGGTGAGGATATGGAGCGTATTCGTGTTGACTCAAAGCTTACTCATGAGGAGCTAAAGTTATTTACAGAAGAGTTTGTTCCACAACTTTCTCAGGTTTTAGAATACTATCCTGGCGAGCGACCTATATTTGATCTATTTGATGTTGAAAATGAAATTCAAAAAGCATTACATCGTAAAGTCACGTTAAAGTCGGGTGGTTATATAATTATTGACCAGACCGAAGCGATGACCACTGTTGATGTAAATACAGGTGCTTTTGTTGGGCATCGAAACTTAGAAGAAACAATTTTTAATACCAATGTAGAAGCTACTTCTGCAATTGCTCGCCAACTGAGGTTACGTAATTTAGGCGGTATTATTATTATCGACTTTATCGATATGATAAGTGAAGATCATAAGCGTCGTGTATTACACTCACTTGAATCTGCTTTAGCAAAGGATCGTACTAAAACTAATATAAATGGGCTTTCAGCGCTTGGTTTAGTTGAAATGACGCGTAAACGTACGCGCGAAAGCTTAGAGCATATTTTATGTGATGTGTGCCCAGCATGTTCTGGTCGTGGCTCGCAAAAAACGGTTGAGACGGTGTGTTACGAAATACTGCGTGAAATAGTACGTGTTAATCGTGCTTATGCTGCCGACAAGTTTATGGTGTATGCAGCGCCTGCGGTAAGTGAAGCCTTACTTAATGATGAGTATCATAATCTTGCTGAGCTTGAACTCTTCATCGGTAAACAAGTCAATATTCAAACAGAGAGTTTATACAGCCAAGAACAGTTTGATGTGGTAATGATGTAATGACGGTAAAAGCGGCCTGTTTTTTTTGTTTTAGAAAGTTATGGCAAACCTGCGCCATAGTTTTGGTATTACTGGCCGTTATTGTTTCAATTTTGAAATACACCCTTCCATATGTAAACGATTACAAAGGCGATATAGAAACTTACCTACATGATAAGTTTGCAGTAAGTCTTTCAATTGGCGCAATTTCGGCTAATTGGCAAGGTAATGGTCCTTCTTTAGTACTTGAAGATTTATCCTTTAAAGATAACGAAACAGCTCCTATTTCGCTCACCATAGCTAAAACAAGCTTAGAACTAAACTTATGGGAAAGCTTAAAAACGCTGCAGTTAAAATCTAATTACTTTGTTATTAATGGTTTTCATACCAGTGTGAATGTTGATAATTTGTTTAATGGTGATGATAAAGGTGAGGTTTCGTTTGAGCAAAAAGAGCTAATCGAAGGGCTTTTTTTAGGTGAAACCGGTCATTTTGCAATAGAAAATTCCAGTATTAACTTTATATTAGAAGATGGTACAGAGCGAAAATTACTGCTTAAAAATATTATTTGGCAAAATGAAGAAGATCAACATTTAGGCAGTGGTGAATTGGCACTGCCAGGTATTTCAGTTGGTAATTTTGACGCCCGTATAGCGCTTACAGGTAAAACTATAGAGCAAGTCGCTGGCGATATGTATGTGCAAGCTAATAAAGTTGATGTATCTAACTGGTTAGCTCAATACATCAGTACTGAAAAACAGCAATTACGTAGCGATATAAACTTACAGGCGTGGTTAAAGCTAGAAAAAGGCTTAGTAAGTGATATAAAAATGCAGTGGTTACCAAGTTTTGTTCGCTGGGAACATGACGCTCAAGAACAAAGCGTTAGTTTAAGCGAAGGTGGTTTTCACTTATACCCAGAACAAAAAGGTTGGCACTTAAAAAGCACCGGCTTAACGTTTAATAGCAACGATAAGGCATGGCCAAGTTTAGAGTTTGAGGCAAAAATAGGCGCTCAAAGTAAGATATGGTTGCAACAGGTTGATTTAGAACTTCTTAGTAATTTAGCCGCGTTAAGTAATTTTGATGGTTTAGACCCCTTTTTAGCTCGAGCTCCTAGCGGGCAAATTAAACAAGCTTACTTAAGCTTCACTAACCCCGAGCAATGGCTGTTATGGTTTGACGCTAATAACATTGGCTGGCAAGAACTAAATTCAATACCAGCAGCGCAAGCGCTGCGCGTAGATGGCTTAATGAATCAAAGCCGTGGTCGTATCTCGTTATTTGGTGAAAACGGCACATTTGTTACCGGCGAAAGCTTTAGTCACGATATAGATTATAACCAACTTAATATAGATTTAGATTTAGCAAAACAAGACTATGGCTGGCATGTTAGCAGCGATGATATCTGGTTTGATAATAACGATATAACGTTTGCTGGAGAAATGCAGCTTAGCTTAGGTGATAGCCCACGCCTTGATTTATACGCAGAGACGTTTATTCCCGATGTAAGTATTTTAGGGCGTTATTTACCTTTAAAAATAATGACCCCAAAGCTGGTGACTTATTTAAATGGTGCAATTAAAGGTGGTGAAGTTTCTAAGGCACAAGTGTTGTTTTCAGGTCCACTTTCGGGATTTCCATTTACTGATAACTCAGGGCAATTTGATTTTGTTGCGCAAATCGATAATGCAGCATATCAATTTGATCCAGACTGGCCGACAGTCACTGATGCAGACTTGCAATTACACTTTTCAAATGAGCGAATGGATATATATAGCCAAAAAGGCAAGCTCGTAAATTTAGACATTGGTAGTGGTGTAAAGGTAAGCATTGCTGACTTAATGAGTGCAGATGAATTAATTGTACAAATAGATAAAAAAATACCGATGGAAAAGCTGCATGATTTTTTTACAGCTACCCCCCTTGCTAAACCTCTAGCTAACATTTTTAATGTTGTGCAAATAAAAGGGGAAGCAAATGCCAATATAGAATTATTAGTTGGCTCAAAGTTTAAAGGCGGAGCAAGTGTAAGTGGCGTATTAGGCTTAACAGAACTCCCTGTTTATATAGCCAGTCCTGGTATTCAACTAGACAACTTTACTGGTGAACTGCATTTCGAAAACGATAATATAACCCTTAAAAATACCACTGCAACTTGGTTGGGTATGCCGCTTAATATTGATTACAACAGTAAAAGTAATAATAAAGACTACCAAGCAAATATTGATATAAATGCACAACTAGATGCCGAAACTCTTATCGATAATGCTCAAGGTATTTTAAATAACTATTTAAGCGGGCAAACTAATGTTGATATTGGTTTAGTGCTTAATTTTACCGAGCAAGGCTTTAATTATCGAGCTAAGGTCGCTTCGCCTTTAATTGGTTTAGTAAGTAATTTACCGGCACCTTATAGTAAAAGTAGTGAGCAAGTATGGCCTCTTGATGCCTTAATACAAGGTGATGAAATTTCTAACTTAATTACTGCAAATGCTAACCAGCAGTTCTACTTTAATGCGATTTTAGAAAATGGTAAGCAGCAATTTAGTAATGTGCACTTTGTGCTTGGAAAGCAGGATTTAGGGCTTAACCAAAAAGATTTAAGCGTTAACATTAACCTTGAAAAAACAGAACTGGTGCCTTGGTTTGATCTAATTAATCAAATTATTAATACAGCTAAAGCAAACCCTAACAAAAAGTCAAAAGGCATTATGCCGCCACTTAGCGAAGTAGTAGCAAGCATTGATACGCTGAATGCGAGTAATGTTGTATTTAACGACTTTGAAATGCGCTTAACGCCGGTACAAAATGACTTATATTTAAAGCTTAATGCTAAAGAGTTGCGAGCAAGTGTGTTTATTCCTTCATCGCAGCCGACCCAACCAATTCGTATCAGCAGCGATTATTTAAGACTTAACTTTATTGAGCCACCAGTACAAAAATCAGAAGTAACAGATATCCTTCCTGCTAAAGATCTAAGTTGGTTAACTAAAGTACCTGCAATAGAATTTGAATGTGCAGACTGTAAGGTAGCAAATTATCAATTAGGTAAAGTGAGCGCCTCAGTATTGAGTGACAGTAAACGTTTTATTATTTCGCAATTAGTTATTGATAAAGGCGATCATGTTTTACGCACCAAAGGCGATTGGCAAAATGGTGTAACAGAACTAAGCGGTAATCTTAAAAGTGAAGATATTGGTGCATTGTTTAATGAGTTTGATTTAACCACCGCGATTAAAGATTCTAAAGCCAACATTAATTATAATCTGACGTGGAAAGCCGCACCTTATGACTTTGATGTACCAAGCTTAAGTGGGAGTGTTGATTGGGATTTAGGCGAAGGGCACTTGACTGAAGTAAGTGATGGCGGTGCACGGGTATTTTCTTTACTGAGTCTAGATTCGCTAGTACGTAAGCTAAAACTCGATTTTAGAGATGTGTTTTCAAAAGGGTTTTTTTACAACAGCATGCAAGGCTCAATGCAGCTAGAAAATGGTATTGCTTACACTAAAGATACTAAAATGGATGGCGTACCTGNCCTGCCGATTTAACTATTAAAGGTTATGCAAATTTAAACACACTTGATATAGATTATGATCTTGCTGTGGCGCCGCAGGTAACGTCAAGTATTCCAGTTATTGTTGCGTGGATGGTAAATCCTGTAACAGGGCTTGCCGCATTAGCTCTGGATAAGGTTATTCATTCAGCTCGGGTGATCTCAGAGATCAACTTTAAAGTAACAGGAAAAATGAACGATCCTATCGTTCAAGAGCTTGATAGAAAAAGTCGAGAAGTTACGCTACCCCAAGCCGCGCAAAATCAGCCACAAGCATCAACTGAGTCAAAGTTTAATAATGCGGGCGTTACGGTAACACAATGAGTAAGGCTAGTAGTGTAGTTGCACCAACAATAATCGCTCTGCAAATGTGTTCTAAGTTAAACGCAGATGAAAATATTGAAGAACTTAAGCTTGCGCTTCAAACCTTACCAACAACACGGCCATTGTTAGTGTGTCTACCCGAAGCTTTTTTAGTCTTTAGTAAAAGTGGCAGCGACACGCTTTTAGTTGCCAAATGCATTGAGCAATACAAACAGCAATTAAGTGAACTGTGCAAACACCATAATATTTGGTTAAGCGCAGGAACAATCCCTGAGCTTCATAATAACAATAAATATTACGCTGCATCGCATTTATATAATAACCAAGGCGAGCTTGTTGCCTCTTACAACAAAATACATCTATTTGACGTAAATGTAGACGATACAACAGGAAGCTACCGAGAGTCAGACTTTACCCAAGCAGGTAAGGAAGTGATTGTTGTAGACACTCCCTTTGGTAAAATTGGCTTAACAGTATGTTATGATCTGCGCTTTAGTGGCTTATTTAATGAGTTAGTGCGCCAAGGGGCTGAAATTATATTAGTGCCCAGCGCATTTACCGTCGTAACAGGGCAAGCGCATTGGCAGCCATNCGGCAGCCCAGCACGGTACACATGAAAATGGCCGACAAACTTACGGTCACAGTATTATTATTTCACCTTGGGGTAACACCCTTGCTGAATTGCCAACAGGCACCGGTTTTATAAGCTGCAACGCAGATTTAAACCAGTTACACAAAATTAGACGAGATATGCCTGTGCAATCTCATCAACGATTTAGAGAGCATTTATTATGAATTCGGTTGAACAGCATTTATTACACGACAGCCAGCTAAATCGAGACGAACTCGAAAAAACGCTTGCCTACATTCACCAACATAAAGTGGACTATGCCGATTTATACTTTCAATCAAGCCATCATGAATCGTGGGTGCTTGAAGACGGCTTAGTTAAAGAAGGTTCTTATAATGTTGAGCGCGGCGTTGGCGTACGTGCTGTAAGTGGTGAAAAAACAGGTTTTTCTTACTCTGATGCAATCAACCTTGAAGCGCTAAATAAAGCAGCAACAGCTGCACGTAGCATTGCCGATGCTGGCGAAGATAGAGCGATTAAAGTATTTAGCGATGTTAAAGCTAAAGAGCAGTTTGCACCGCATCAACCAATTTCGAGCATGAGCGATACAGACAAAGTTAACTTATTACGCGAACTTGAAAATTATATTCGAGAGTTAGCACCAGACGCAGAACAAGTAATTAGTTCAATGTCGGCCGTATACGAAGAAGTATTAATAGCAGCCAGCGACGGTACTTTTGCTACTGATATTCGACCACTTATTCGCTTAAACTGTTCGGTATTACTTGAAAAAAATGGCCGCCGTGAACNGTGCAGGTGGTGGTGCTCGTTTAGATTATGGCTATTTTAAAGAGCTTGTTGACGGTAAGCCGCGCTGGATGGAATTTGCTGAGGAAGCTGTTCGTCAAGCTAAAGTAAACCTAGAAGCGATTGATGCACCAGCAGGTACAATGGAAGTTGTGCTTGGAAATGGTTGGCCTGGCGTGCTTTTACATGAAGCAGTAGGGCACGGTTTAGAAGGTGACTTTAATCGTAAAGGCGCGTCTGCATTTAGCGGTAAAGTTGGTCAAAAAGTAGCGTCTGAGCTGTGTACCGTTGTTGATGATGGCACAATGGCTGATCGTCGTGGTTCACTTAACGTCGATGATGAAGGTACCCCAGCAGCTTACAATGTACTTATCGAAAACGGTATTCTAAAAGGTTACATGCAAGATAAGCTAAACGCACGTTTAATGGGAGTAAGCCCTACTGGTAACGCACGTCGTGAGTCTTACGCACATTTGCCTATGCCACGCATGACTAACACTTATATGTTGGGCGGAGAGCATAGCCAAGCCGATATTATCAGCAGCGTTAAAAAGGGTGTGTTTGCTCCAAACTTTGGCGGCGGACAAGTTGATATTACGTCTGGCAAATTTGTATTTAGTGCATCAGAAGCGTATTTGATCGAAAATGGTAAAATTACTCAGCCAATTAAGGGCGCTACGCTAATTGGTAATGGTCCTGAAGTAATGCAACAAATATCAATGGTAGGTAATGATTTAGCGCTTGATAAAGGCGTGGGTGTTTGTGGTAAAGATGGTCAAAGTGTACCGGTAGGCGTAGGTCAGCCAAGTTTAAAAATTGATAAACTAACGGTAGGCGGTACGGCTTAAATATTACTCAAGCGCGAAGTGAATTAACACCTACGTGCTTGATGTTTATTATAGGTGAGGTTTTACACCTCGCTTTTTACTTTTAAGCTGGGCTTTAGGTGCGAAGTAAATTCGCACCTATGTGCTTGATGTTTATTGTAGGTGAGGTTTTACACCTCGCCTTTTATTTTTAAAAGCGGGACTCTATACGCGCGAAGTAAGTTCGCGTTTATAGGTTTGATATTTACTGTAGGTGAGGTTTTATACCTCGCTTTGTTTGCTAAGTTACATTAGTGCGAAGTAAATTCGCACCTACAAGGTGGATATTTATCGTAGGTGAGGTTTACACGTCACTTGCACCCTCTTTATTTTTTTCAGCCTCTTTATACCATAACGCAAAAAAGCACTCTGTTAGCTTGTGCTCTATTTCAAGGGCTTTTTCTGTAGGGCAAAATAAGGTAAAACTCGCCTTAAACTCACCTAGATCGGTTGTGCCAAAATGTATTACAGGTTCAGGACCTGAAATTTTTGCATCTAATTTACGTTCAATCATTGAGTTGTATCGACTAGCTACTTCTTGAAATTCTTCACAGTAAAGTTTCGCTCTTTCAGTCAGCGTGTCATGAATCGGGTATGGATTAAAACTTTCTCTGCGTACAATAATAAAGTGATGCGTAACAAAGCGCTTAACAAAGTTTAGATTTTTTATTGAACTGGTGATCAGTTTGTTATTTGGAATGTAGATTGTTTTTCTTGAAAATTGATATGTGTGTATATCAATTTCATGCATGGTGGTTTTAATCCAATCGGTTTCAGCAACTTCACCAAAATAATCACCTACCTGAATCCAATCTCCTACTCTAAATGGTCGTGTTGTTACCAAGTAAAAAAAGCCTATTATACATTGAATAAACTCTCGGGTAGCAAGCACAATGGCCACCGCAAATGCAGCGATAGATAGTGCAAAGTTTTGAATCTCAGTTGACCATATAAACAGGAGCAACAAAACCATCGTAAAATTAATGAAGTGCTTTATATTGTGTGCAATGTAGCGGATATCTTTTTCTTTTTTTTCTGCACGATTCTTCGCTAATTTATCAACTAGCACCTTTAAGACGAATGCAATAGTAAGCATTACCAGTGAAAGAAGAAATGGGTGTAACAGTATATCTTTATTCATAATTTCCTAATGGCTATAACTTTATTAGAGTGTAGTTCTGTATTGAGTAGTGCACGAATATAGTCGCTAATTTAACATTAATATTAATAAAAAACCCCTAGATAATCTAATATCTAGGGGTTTTTTTAAACTACTAAATTGTAAACCTATCGCATCGTAACAAACTCTTCCGAGCCCGTTGGATGAAGGGCTACAGTCGCATCAAAGTCTGCTTTTGTTGCGCCCATTTTCATTGCCACAGCAAAGCCCTGAATCATTTCGTCGACTGCAAAACCAATACCGTGTAGACCCACTACTTTTTCGTCAGGACCTGCACATACAAGTTTCATTTTACAAGGCTGGCGATGCTTAGTTACAGCGGTATACATTGCTGTAAAACCAGATTGATAAATTTTTACGTTTTCTTCACCGTACTGAGAGATTGCTTCTTGCTCAGTTAAACCAATTGTACCAATAGGTGGATGACTAAATACAACAGTAGGAACCAAGCTGTAATCCATCTTTAAGTCATCTGGTAAGTCTTTATTAAATAAGCGCTCAGACAAAGTACGACCGGCTTTAACCGCCACAGGAGTAAGCTCAATACCACCTTCGATAATATCGCCCACAGCATAAACATTTTTAGCTGTAGTGTTTTGATACTCATCAACTTTTACAAAGCCGCTGCTGTTAACTTCAACGCCTGCTGCTGCTACGTTGATAGAATCTGTTGTTGGCTCACGACCAATTGCCCAAATAACCTGATCTACGTTATGGCTTTTGCCATTATCTAAATGCAGAGTTACTGAGCCATCGTCTTCTTTAACAAGTTTATGTGGTACAGAATGCGTGTGTAAGGTTGGTCCTTCTGTAGCCATAACCTCAACAAGTGTATCTATAATATATGGGTCAAAGCTGCGAAGTGGTGCGTGTTTACGCACGAATAAATGTGTTTCAGTGCCTAAACCTTGTAATACACCAGCAAGCTCAACTGCTATGTAGCCTGCGCCAATAACAGCAACACGTTTAGGTTGTTCTTTTAGCTCAAAAAAACCATTTGAGTCAATACCGTGCTCAGCACCCTCAATATTTGGAATGCTCGGACGACCGCCAACAGCTATCAACATATGATCGGCAGTATAATGCTCGCCATTTACTTCAACTGTTTTACTATCTACGAATTTAGCAAAGCCTTTAATTACTGTAACGCCATTACTAGCAAGACCGCTGTCGTAACCTTTATGAATGCGAGCGATATAGGCTTCACGACTTTCTACTAATTTACCCCAGTCAAAGCCTTTTACTTCAATATCAAAACCGTAATCTGGTGCATATAAATTAATAGCTTCAGCAACTTGAGCACCGTGCCACATTACTTTTTTAGGTACGCAACCTACGTTTACGCAAGTGCCACCCATGTGTTTTGCTTCAATAAGTGCTACTTTAGCGCCACGCATCGCAGCTCTATTTGCAGAGGCAATACCACCACTACCACCACCGATTGCAATATAATCAAAGTGTTGTGTCATTTTATGTCCTTAGGCGTTGAGTTTTATGCGTATTAGCATAACATTAAGTTTTAAAAATAAAGAGTGTTTAGGTGACCTATGTTTAGTAAAAAAACATTCGAATTTCTTGCTCAGCTTGATCAAAAGAATAATAGAGACTGGTTTAATGACCATAAATCACAGTATGAGGAATACGTAAGAGAGCCTGCTTTAGATTTCATTAGGCAAATGCAGGCTCCTTTAATGGGTATTTCTAGCCACTTTATAGCATCAGATAAAAAAGTGGGTGGCAGTTTAATGAGAATCCATAAAGACGCGCGTTTTAGTAAAGATAAGACACCGTACAAAATAAATGTAGGCATTCAATTTCGTCATTTTATGGGGAAAGACGTACACGCTCCGGGTTTTTACTTTCACTTAGCTAATGACGAGTGTTTTGTTGGGGCAGGTATTTGGCGTCCAGAATCAAAAGTACTTAATAATATTCGCCATTGCATTGATGAAAATCCAAATAGCTATAAAAAAGCAATTTTTAACGATCAATTTAAGTCTGTTTATGAAATGTCGGGTGAGTCATTAAAGCGCCCGCCACGTGGTTTTGAAAAAGAACATCCTTTAATAAATGAGCTAAAAAGAAAAGACTTTATAGCGATAAGCCCATTTACTCAAAAACAAGTATGCAGTAATAACTTAATTGATACGGTGCTAGAGCGTTATAAAGTTGCTGACCCACTTATGGGATATTTATGTTTTGCACTAGGGCAGCCATATTAAAATCACGTAACTTAAAAACGGTAGAGTTGTTTTTTTACTTTTAGACCCAATTTAAAATGTAATGCATTCACGCAAAGAGACTATTTATGAGCAACCCATTAATCGGCCTTGAAGGCTTACCACCATTTTCAAAAATAAAGCCAGAATATGTAGTGCCAGCACTTAAGCACGGTATTGAGCTTTGTCGTAAAGCGATTGACGATGTACTAGCCAAAAAATCGTACACGTGGAATGACCTAGTATTACCACTTGAAGAAGCTGACGATAAATTATCGCGACTATTTTCTCCTGTCTCACATTTAAATTCGGTAATGAACAACGACGAACTGCGTGAAGCTTACGAGCAGTGCTTGCCGCTTATTTCTGAGTACTCAACATTTGTAGGGCAACACCAAGGTTTATTTGAAGCATATAACGCACTTTATAATAGTGATGAATTTAAAACGTTAACCACTGCTCAACAAAAAAGTATTACTAATGCACTGCGTGATTTTAAATTGTCGGGTATTGCCTTAGCGCCAGAGCAACAAAAACGCTACGGTGAAATTAGCGTTCGCTTATCAGAGCTTGCTTCTAAATTTGGCAATAACGTAATGGATGCCACGCTTGCTTGGCATAAGCATATTACAGATGAAAGTGAACTTGCTGGCTTACCAGAATCTGCTTTAGCGCTTGCAGCAGATACTGCAAAAAATAGAGATCTAGAAGGTTGGGTTATCACACTCGACATTCCATCATATTTACCAATTATGACGTTTGCAGATAACCGAGAGCTTCGTAAAGAAACTTACACCGCGTTTTCTACTCGTGCCTCGGATCAAGGTCCTAATGCAGGAGAGTTTGATAACTCAGCAATAATGAGTGAAGAACTTGCGCTTCGTCATGAAATTTCACAATTACTAGGCTTTAACAGCTACGCTGAAAAGTCACTTGCTACAAAAATGGCTGAAACACCTGAGCAAGTATTCTCATTTTTAGAAGACCTCGCTGCCAAGTCAAAGCCGCAAGCAGAGCAAGAAGTTGCCGAGCTTAAAGCTTACGCTCAGCAACAACACGGTATTACAGAGTTAGAAGCATGGGATTTTGGGTATTACAGTGAAAAGTTAAAGCAAGAAAAGTACGCTATTTCAGATGAAGTACTGCGTCCTTACTTCCCAGCAAATAAAGTGCTTAGCGGATTATTTGAAACAGTTAATCGCTTATTTGGTATTAGCGTTAAAGAAGTAACTGATTTTGATAGTTATCATAAAGATGTACGCTTTTTTGAAATAGTTGATAGCAGCAATACATTACGCGGTCGTTTTTATCTTGATTTATACGCACGAGATCACAAACGTGGTGGCGCATGGATGGATGACTGTATGGGTCGTAAAGTACGTGCTAATGGCGAATTACAAACTCCAGTTGCTTATTTAGTGTGTAACTTTAATAAAGCGGTTGGTGATAAACCTGCACTGTTTACTCATGACGAAGTAACAACGTTGTTCCATGAGTTTGGTCATGGTATTCATCATATGCTTACACAAGTTGATGCTGCACCTGTTGCTGGTATTAATGGTGTTGCGTGGGATGCGGTAGAGCTGCCAAGTCAGTTTTTAGAGAACTGGTGTTACGACGAAGAAGCACTGAGCTTTATTTCTGGTCATTATGAAACGGGTGAGCCATTACCAAAAGAGTTACTAGATAAGTTACTCGCGGCTAAAAACTACAATTCAGGTATGCAAATGCTGCGTCAAATTGAGTTTTCGTTATTCGACTTTAAAATTCATAATGATTATGTAGCAGGTCAGCCGTGTCAAATTCAAGCAGTTCTAAACGATGTGCGTAGCCGTACTTCTGTTGTTAAACCGCCTGAGTTTAACCGTTTTCAACATGGCTTTAGCCATATATTTGCAGGTGGTTATAGCGCAGGGTATTACTCTTATAAATGGGCTGAAGTATTATCAGCAGATGCGTTTTCTAAGTTTGAAGAAGAAGGCATTTTTAACCCGCAAACGGGGCAATCATTTATGCAAAATATTTTAGAAAAAGGTGGTAGTGAAGAGCCAATGGAGCTATTTAAAAACTTCCGAGGTCGTGAGCCAAGTGTTGATGCATTACTGCGTCACAGTGGTATTGCTACCGCTTAAGTCACTCTATTAAAATTTGACTTACGTTTATTAAAGCGCCTCTATGGCGCTTTTTTATTGTTTTTTAATTATTATCTAGTAATTGCAACCTGCCGTACTATGCTCTTAATACACCTATTAAAATGGACTAAGGCATGGCAAAGTTGGTATTAGCGATAGATGATGACAAATACGTCCATCATATTATTGAAGAATCTCTAGCGGGGTTTTGTGAAATTATACATGCTAAAGATGGTGATGAAGGACTAAGGCTTACCAACAAATACAATCCAGATATTATTTTGCTCGATATAGAAATGCCAGGTAAATCAGGATATGAAGTGTGCCAAATAATTAAAGAAAATGAGTCAACTAAAGATATTCCTGTTATGTTTTTATCTTCTAAAGTTGAGCTTGCTGATCGCGTAAAAGGTTATAGTGTAGGCGCCAGTGATTATATAACTAAACCTTTTAATGCTGAGGAGCTAATGGCACGAATAAAAGTGCTATATGAGTACCGTCAGCAATGCGTAAGACTAAAATTCGATATAGAAAAAGCAAATAAAACAGCCGAAATGGCAATGACTGAATCGAGTGATATGGGGCGAATAATGCGCTATGTCGGGCAGAGCTATCATTCAAATAATTTTCAAACATTGAGTGAACATTTTTTAGCTTTTTTTAAGCCTTTTGATTTAGATATTGCTGTGGTTTTTTGGTACAAAAACAAAGGTATTTTTTATAGCCAGCAAAGCGGTGTATGCCCTTTAGAGCAAGAGCTATTAGAGCAACATAGACATGCCGAGCGATTTGTTGATATTGGTAATAGCACAATTATAAATTACCCTAAAATATCACTGCTAATAAAAAATATGCCAGTTGATAACCACTTATTGTACGGACACTATAAAGATTTATTCCCACATATTTTAAACGTTACCAACGAAAAAGTCGTTAGTATGGAAAGAGACGAAAGTGGTTACGAACAAGCTTCTCAAGTGAGCACTGCACTTCAAGATATTGCAAAGCAATTAAATAGCCAAAATGTAATACAAAATAACACCACTAAGCAGTTTATAGAGCAGCTACATGAGCTTGATTGTGCTATTAAATTGCAAAGTGAAATAACTAACACCGCAGATTTAGATTTGTATATGTCGCAACTTGATCAAACTATGCAACTATTTACCTCGGCTAATAGTGATTTAGCATTTATTAAATATCAATTAAAGCATATTACCGAAAGTCGCAACGAGCTTTTAGCTAATTTACGCAGTAAAGCGGAAATTACTGTGGAGTCTAATGTTATTCATACTAACGATATAGAGCTATTTTAGTGCTTTAAAGAGTACTGGTTGATATACTGCGAAGGTATTTTATCGTCGGAGTTTATTGTGGTTATTCAGTGTGCTTTTAAAGAGTTACGCCCTTATTTAAATGAGCTAGAAACACGCTTTGGTTTAGCCCAATGGGCGCAACATAGTAATGGCTTTAGCTTACATTACGACGATAAAGGACTTAGTTTATATAAAACAGATGAGCCAAAACTAGGTGCTATTAGTGTTGACTTTGTAACAGGTGCTGCTGCCCACAGACGCAAGTTTGGCGGTGGAAAAGGGCAAGCAATTGCTAAAGCCGTAGGGTTAAACAAAGGTGCAACACCGGTCGTGCTAGATGCAACTGCTGGCCTTGGGCGTGACGGTTTTGTACTTGCATCACTTGGGTGCAAAGTTATACTGCACGAGCGCCATCCGGTTGTAGCTGCGCTATTATATGATGGCTTGCAGCGTGCTTATAGCGATACCGAAATTGGCTTATGGATGAAAGAAAACATGAGCTTAGTATTTGGCTCAAGCCACACATTATTAGCGCAATGCGAGAGCATGCCTGATGTTGTGTATTTAGACCCTATGTTTCCGCACCGCGAAAAATCAGCCTTAGTTAAAAAAGAAATGCGCGTATTTCAAGAGTTAGTGGGCGCCGATAACGACGCTGACGACTTACTGGAATTTGCCTATCCACTTGCTAGCAAGCGTGTCGTTGTAAAGCGCCCCGATTACGCCCCGTTTTTAAATGATAAAACGCCGAGTATGCAAATAAAAACAAAGAAAAACAGATTTGATGTTTATGTAAAAGCAGCAATGGTTTAAATATCGCTATAAACATAGTCTGCTTGCAGCGACAACAGAATTGTCTGTGAGAGCACAAATCTGTCCAGCTATATTCTCCTATTTACTACAAAGCCACTAAAACAATACTACACAGTTACTTGGCTTTTCTTTTCCTATCTGCAATTTTTGCGCAAAACTCTAAGTAATCACAAATTTCTTTTGGAGCATATCTTTGAAATGTATTCATTAAAAAAGCTTGCCCGTTGAGGTATTACCTAAATTAGCTAACATTCAGTCAACACTGAATTTTTGATATTGACCTCGTATATAAACCTCACAGGTTATATCGCCTCTACATTGAGCAGCATTTCTTCTCTATAGCTTTTAAGGTAATCGCTAGTTCCCATAGCTGTATCTGAAATATCTAAACCAGCATTAATACTGAACTCTAACCGTTTAAGCTTTCTTACTCTATTTTATCTCTGCACTACAGCTAAGCTTAAAAACTAAGCAGTTTAGCCATTGCAGGATTTGAGCTGTTTATTGCAATGCCATAAGGGGTAAGACCCTCTTCAGTTCTCACTTGTTTATTTGCTCCATGCGCCAAAAACAACTTAGTTAATTGGTAGCATGAATTACTTGCAGTTATATGCAAAGGTGTAACCCCCTTTGCATTATGGGT
Source organism: Pseudoalteromonas sp. TB64 (assembly GCF_000498095.1). Lineage (GTDB taxonomy): Bacteria > Pseudomonadota > Gammaproteobacteria > Enterobacterales > Alteromonadaceae > Pseudoalteromonas. The sequence goes on along the minus strand of NZ_AUTQ01000261.1, from coordinate 5,134 downwards.
ATAGTAAGTTTCTGTTTGTGAAACATAATTAACGTTCGCGCCTTTTTCAATAAGTTTTTTAGCTTTATCCAATTGGCAATGAAAGGACGCTCTAAAAAGTGGAGTTATACCGTCAAGTTTATCAACTATATTTGGATTCGAATGCTCAAGAATCAAATCAAAATACCGCGAATCATCAACTCCCATAAACATAAATAAATAATAGATATCTGTACCGTTATCATTAATAATAAAAAAGTTCTTATTATCTGTTTTTTCATAGGCACGACGAAAAACACCGAAGTCATGCGTTTTGATTGCGGCTATCATCTTATTGTTGGCCACATAACGTTTAGCTTCTTTCGGCTTTTTAGAGATGGTTGTAAATGGCTCTAAAGTGAGTGCATTTGATTCAGGCTGAGTATCTTCGGTTCTATTATCCGAACAGGCAAAACTAAATAGCGCAATGGTAGTGACAAAAACGACTTTTGATAGATTCACTGATTAATACCTTATTTTTAATAAAGCATAATGAATAAATGGTGTATTGAATAAAGAGATAAGCAAACCAATACAAGAGAGGGATATATCTAATAATCTCAATTTTATAATTCCTTTTATATAAATTAAAAACAAACTAGCAAAAACGAAAGTAAGAATCAAAAATGTAAACATCATACAATAATTAAATAGCATTCCCCTTCATTTTTGAATCCAAGTATTACTCCTCCCCAAGAAGCGGTATATCTCGCTTTATTAGTGTTTGATTTAAGGATCTAAGTTTTAGAATCTAGGATCTTAGAGAGTTTTCATGTTAGAATTCGCGCAATTTTTTGGCTTATAGATAAGTAGCACAGCAATGATCTTAGATGATATTCGCGTTGTTTTAGTTAACACCTCGCACTCTGGTAATATTGGTTCGGCGGCACGCGCCATGAAAACGATGGGTTTATCAAAACTTTATTTAGTAGATCCTGCATGTGAAATCGACAGCCAAGCGAGCGCTTTAGCTGCCGGCGCAAGTGATGTTTTAGGTAATGTTGTAATTGTAGATACAGTTGCAGATGCGATTGCAGATTGTGCATTAACAATAGGCACTAGTGCTCGTTCGCGTACGCTTTCTTGGCCTATGGTTGAGCCACGTGAATGTGGTGAAAAACTAGTGGCTGAAGCGGTAAATGGTCCTGTAGCACTTGTGTTTGGTCGTGAAAATAGTGGTTTAAGCAATGATGAGTTACAACTTTGTAATTACCATGTGTGTATTCCTGCAAATCCAGAGTACAGTTCGCTAAACTTAGCAATGGCAGTACAAACGTTGTGTTATGAAACACGTATGGCATTTTTGAATCAACAGCCAACAGCGACTGAAGAAGACGATACTGTTTACCCAAGCTCAAAACAAACTGAGTTATTTTACGATCATCTTGAAGACACGTTATTTAAAACGGGTTTTATAGTTAAACAGCACCCCGGTATTGTGATGACTAAATTACGTCGTTTGTTTAACCGTGCTCGCCCTGAAGATGCTGAAATGAATATTTTACGCGGCATCCTTACTTCAATTAATAAGTCTATACCTAAGTAATTAAACTATAGCAACTTAGGTATAGCTATTAGTTATAAAAACCAGTGGTTAAATAACTAGCTAATACTTGACTAAAATACTCAGGTAATTACAATAGCTGTAATACTTGACCAAAGAGGTCAAGTATTAAAAATTTGTTAATTCTAATTTTTAAATTAAGAGTTTCTAAATCAAATTTTTATCAAGTGATAATACTTGACTAATTTACTCTGGTAATTAAAATTTGCACTCTCAAGTGCAGGGGGCATTATGAAGTTAACATCAAAAGGCAGATATGCCGTTACAGCTATGCTTGATGTTGCACTGCACACAGGCGTAGGTCCTGTAGCCCTTGCTGATATTTCACAGCGACAAGAAATTTCTTTGTCTTACCTTGAACAATTATTTGCCCGCCTACGTAAAAATGGACTAGTAAGTTCTGTTCGCGGTCCTGGTGGTGGTTATTTACTCGGACGAGAAACAAACGTTATTTCTGTCGGTGATATAATTAGCGCAGTGGACGAGTCGGTAGATGCAACACGTTGCCAAGGCGCCGACACTGGTTGCCAAAGTGGCATGCGCTGTTTAACACATAATTTGTGGTCAGATTTAAGTGCTCGAATAGAAGAATTTTTAAATAATATTACCCTTGCTGAATTGGTGGAAAAATCTGATGTGAAAGAAATTGCATCACGCCAAGATAATAGTATTAATAATGCAATTAAGCAGTTGGAAAACATTCAAGTAAGCTGTCAACTTTAGGTTGACCTGCAGCGGAGAGAGAAATGAAGTTACCGATTTATTTAGATTACGCAGCGACTACGCCTGTTGATGAACGTGTTGCTAAAGAAATGATGCAATGCCTAACAATGGACGGTAAGTTTGGTAATCCTGCGTCACGTTCACACCGTTTCGGTTGGCAAGCAGAAGAAGCTGTTGATCAGGCGCGTACAGATATTGCTGATTTAATTAATGCAGACCCACGTGAAATTGTTTTCACCTCGGGTGCAACTGAATCAAATAACCTTGCTATTAAAGGTGCAGCACAGTTTTACAAAAAGAAAGGTAAGCACGTTATTACCGCTAAAACTGAGCATAAAGCAGTAATCGACACATGTCGTGAGCTTGAGCGCCAAGGTTTTGAAGTAACTTACATGGACGTTGAAGAAAACGGCTTACTTGATTTACAAAAACTTGCCGACACAATGCGTGACGACACAGTACTTGTAAGCATCATGCACGTTAATAACGAGCTAGGTGTAATTCAAGACATCGCAACTATTGGTGAAATGTGTCGCGAACGTAAGATTATGTTCCACGTAGATGCAGCACAAAGCGCAGGTAAAGTATTAATCGACATGCAACAGCTTAAAGTTGATTTTATGTCGTTCTCAGCACATAAAGTGTATGGTCCTAAAGGTGTTGGTGCACTTTACGTTCGTCGTAAACCACGTGCTCGCCTTGAAGCGCAAATGCACGGTGGCGGTCATGAACGTGGTATGCGCTCTGGTACTTTAGCTACTCACCAATTAGTAGGTATGGGTACCGCGTTTAAAATTGCTAAGCAAGATTTCGAAAAAGATCACGCACACATCAGCGCATTACGTAATCGTTTAATCGACGGTATTATGGCTGATATGGACGAAGTATACTTTAACGGCACGCAAGACCAATCAGTACCAGGTATTGTAAACATCAGCTTTAACTTTGTTGAAGGTGAGTCGTTACTTATGGCAGTAAAAGACATTGCAGTATCGTCAGGTTCAGCCTGTACATCTGCAAGCTTAGAGCCTTCTTATGTATTACGTGCACTTGGCCGTAACGACGAATTAGCGCATAGCTCAATTCGTTTTAGTATTGGTCGCTTTACTACCGAAGAAGAGATTGATTATACCGTCGAATTAATGAAAAACTCTATCGGTCGCCTACGTGAAATGTCTCCACTTTGGGAGATGCATCAAGAAGGTATTGATTTAGATTCAGTTGAATGGGCTCACCACTAATAGTGTGAGCACATACCCTAGCAGGTAATGAGGATAGAATAATGGCTTATAGTGATAAAGTAATCGACCACGTAGAAAACCCACGTAACGTAGGTACTCTAGATAAGAACGATCCGTCAGTGGCAACGGGTATGGTAGGCGCACCAGCATGTGGTGACGTAATGAAATTGCAAATTAAAGTATCTGCCGAAGGCGTTATTGAAGATGCAAAATTCAAAACCTACGGTTGTGGCAGTGCAATTGCTTCATCTTCACTTGTAACAGAGTGGGTTAAAGGTAAGACGCTAGACGAAGCTGCGACAATTAAAAACACTGATATCAGTGCAGAGCTAGAATTACCACCAGTGAAAATTCACTGTTCAATTTTAGCAGAAGACGCAATTCAAGCAGCAATTGCAGACTATAAAAGTAAACAAGCGAAGTAAGAGACTCTCATGGCAGTGACATTGACAGATGCGGCAGCAAACCGCGTACAATCATTTTTAGCAAACCGCGGTAAAGGTTTAGGCCTGCGCGTTGGCATTAAAACGACGGGCTGTTCAGGTCTTGCTTATGTACTTGAGTTTGTTGACGATTTAAACGAAGACGATGAAACTTTTGCAGCTAAAGGCGTTACATTAATTGTTGACGCTAAAAGCTTAGTTTACATCGACGGCACAGAGCTCGACTACACCAAAGAAGGCTTGAATGAAGGGTTTAAATTTAGAAACCCTAATCAAGCTGACGAATGTGGTTGTGGCGAAAGCTTTACCGTTTAAGCTTAAATGTGTTTCTCATACCTAAGTTACTTGGGTATAAATAAGCCCTGCCAGTAATTGTAGGGCTTTGTTATTTTTGAAATTAATTTCTGAATTTTATTGGTTGAAGTTATGCGCTATTTTGAGTTATTTGCAATACCAGTTGACTACAATATTGATTTAGTAACGATCAACAAACACTATTTAGAGCTACAACGTACTGTGCATCCAGACAGACATGCAAACGCGAGTAGTCGCGATAAGTTAATGGCTGTACAAAGTGCTGCTGAAATTAATGACGCACTACAAATATTAAAGCACCCAGTAAAGCGTGCTGAATATATGCTAAGTGAGTTAGGTGTTGATATTCGTGCTGAGCAGCAAACCTTGCAAGATCCTATGTTCTTAATGCAACAGATGGAACTTCGCGAAGAGTTAGAAGAGCTTGAATCAGCGAATGACCCTGATACAGCGATTGCTAATTTTGAAAAACAAATCAAACAACTCAATGAACAATACAGTGCACAACTTGCAGAGCAATTAGCAAGCAACGATGAGCAGCAGTACCAACTCGCTGCCGATAATATTCGTAAACTAAAATTTGTTTACAAATTACGTGACGAACTTGAACGCATTGAAGACAGTTTATTTGACGATTAATTACTTGCTGCAAAGCGAGCAACACGAGTTTAAAGAGCATTATGGCATTATTGCAAATTGCTGAGCCGGGGCAGAGCGCGGCACCACACGAACATAAATTAGCGATAGGTATTGACCTTGGTACAACTAATTCATTGGTAGCTACTGTGCAAAGTGGCGAAGCACGCACGCTAACAGATGAGTTTGGCGAG
>NZ_AUTQ01000260.1 GCF_000498095.1 Pseudoalteromonas sp. TB64 | reverse complement strand
GAGCCGCAATGGCAATATAGTAAAGCTGTTGGCAAAGTTACAACCGCGACGCTTAAAAATGTAGTGATTGATAATTACTATTTTGGCGTTGCTTCAATAAACAAAGAGGGTATTGAATCGCCGGTAGTATTTCCAGGTGATGTGGGCTCTTTTGACCATAATATAAAATAACGTTCAAAAATAGAGCAAACAGAACATTTTGAGGCGCTAAGTACCGTTTTTATACTTGCGCCTTATTTGTTAAGCCCTTAAAGTGGTGAAAAAGTAGTAAAAGGTTATTAAAATGGAACAACAAAAACAAAAGCCGTTAACACCAGAAGAGCAAGCCGCAGCCGAACAACAAAAAGTATTATGGCAGCGTGAATGTTTTCAAAATGCTCAAAAACATTTAGCTGAAAAAGGCATTATGCCTAAAACAGTGATTGAAAAGGACAGTCGTTTTTTAGCGCCTCTTTGTGCTATGTGGAAATTTAAAGCTCAAAACGGTAAAAACTATTGGGTTATTACGGGTCGGTTACCAACAGATCATGTTGAGGCAAGCGCCGCGAAAGACGCACGAGATGCAATGCGTTATTTTTCTTTGCAGTGGCAATTAAAAGCCGATCAAATAATGAATACAGGATCGCGCGATAAAACGCAGGTAGATTTTGCTAACTTACTAATAAATCGTGCACATGGTTTATATGAAATGCATGAAAATGAACCGCTTTGGGCCCACGAGCCAAAATAATTACTAGGGCAATAACTAAGTTATTGCCCTTTTTTAATTTTCGTACAATTATTAAATGCTAATAACTTAAGAAAATGCTTTTTCAGAAAGCGCTTCTTGCATTTGTTCTCGCATTTTAAATTTTTGTACTTTACCGGTTACAGTCATTGGATAGCTTTCTACAAAGCGAATATAACGAGGCATTTTAAAGTAGGCGAGTTTATCTTTTAAAAATGCACGTATTGCTTGCTCATCCAATATGGCGTCTTCTTTTGGCTGGATCCACGCGCATATCTCTTCACCAAATTTTTCATCACTGATACCAAATATTGCAGCGTCTTGAATACCAGGGTAAGTGTATAAAACCTCTTCTATTTCTCTAGGGTATACATTTTCACCGCCCCTAATAATCATGTCTTTAATTCGACCAACAATGCTTACAAAGCCATCATTGTCCATCACACCTAAATCACCAGAATGCAACCAACCTTCTTTATCTATCGTGGCTTTGGTTTTTTCATCATCGTTCCAATAGCAGCGCATAATACCAGCACCTCTACTACATACTTCGCCAGGAAGACCTATTTTTTGAATATTACCTAACTCGTCAATTATTTTAACCTCAGTATGTGCAAGAGCCCGACCAACCGTGGTTACTTGGCGCTCTATTGAAGAATCGGTTTCGGTTATATTATTAATTGGACTGCACTCAGTTTGTCCGTATGCAATAACAACTTGGTTCATGTTCATTTGGGTTTGTACTTTGCGCATTACTTGCTCTGGGCATGTGGAGCCTGCCATTACACCTGTGCGCAGCGTACTTAAGTCGTAATCGTTAAAGTTACTAAGTTCAAGTTCGCTTATAAACATAGTAGGTACGCCATGAAGTGCAGTACAACCTTCTTGTTGTACTACTTCTAAAGTTGTTTTAGCGTCAAAAGCGTCGCCAGGGTAAACAGCTGCAGCTCCCTTACTAACACATAACAAACTGCCTAGTACCATGGCAAAACAATGATAAAGCGGTATAGGAATACATAACTTATCTTTATCAGTAAAATGCATTGATTCAGCAACAAAAAGCGCATTGTTTAAAATGTTTTTATGGGTGAGTGTTGCCCCTTTTGGATTGCCGGTAGTGCCAGAGGTAAATTGGATATTTATATCTTGATCAGCGCTTAAACTTGCACCAATACTTTTTAATTGATTGCAGTATTCGGTGTTTGCCATGGCAGTAATTTCAGTAAACGAATACATACCGGGGCTTTCTTTATCACCTATGCGAATTACATTTTTGAGTGTAGGTAGTGCTTTTGCGTTTAGTTTTCCTTTTTCACTATTAGCTAACTCTGGTGCTAAGCTTTGTAGCATTTCGATGTAATTACTACTTTTAAAGCTCGATGCGGTGATTAAGGTTGAGCATTCAACGCTATTTAACGCGTACTGTAATTCGTTAGGTCGGTATGCTGGATTAATACACACCATAATTGCACCAATTTTGGCTGTTGCAAATTGAGTTAAACACCATTCAATATTGTTAGGAGACCAAATACCAACACGCTCCCCAGGTTTTACGCCCAGTGCTATTAGCCCCATAGCAAGTTTATTAACTTCTTTTTGAAATTCTTTATAAGTCAGGCGAATATCCTGATGGTGTACAACTACGGCAAGCGACTCTGAGTATTTGTCGACAATAAGGTCGAAATACTCACCAATAGTATAATTGGTTAGTGGCGTGCTTTGTATACCTTTAAAATAGCTGTGTGATAGCGGTAAGTCATTTATTTGTTCTACTTCTTTTACCGCTGTTGTGTGTGTAAGCATGTGATTCTCCGTATCGGTGTGTGTTTGTTACATAAAATACAGGTTAAAATAAACACAAATTGTCGACAAAGAGAAGAGTGGTTAGACTAATGTCTTAGTGGTTTAATAAAAGCTAATACTACTTTTTAGACACAAAAAAAACGCGCCTTACAAAGTAAGTACGCGTTTTTAACCGAGCAGTATGTTTACATTTCGTCGCTGCGGTATGTTTTTTTCATTATATAAACGTAGGCGTTTACAAATGCATTTTCTTGATACTTTTTAAGACCAGTGTCATCAAAGTCGATAGGAATAGGATTACGTTTTACCTGTTCTTTAATTTCAGTTGTAGTAAATAAACGTACATCCAAATTTTCGATTAATTGAATTGCGGTTTCCATTTTGAATCCCTTTGCGCTGCCAGCAAACTTACCTTTAGGCTGACGCTCACGAATCGCAACAGAATCAATTTGGTAATCTTGCATTAACTTTGCAAAATCAAATTGAAATTTACGCATTATTTCAGTGTCGTTACCGTTACCTAATGTAAAGCGTGTTTGGCGCACATCGCGAATATCAAATACGTCGTTATCTTTACTTAAAATACAAAGTAGTACATCACTACCGGTAATTTCTACACCACATGTTCTCATTGCTATTCTCTAATATAACTTAATTACGCGGTATTATACGCAACACACATTAAAATGCGAGTATCAGCATGATTGACCATTCTAATTTTACTATTTTTTAATTAATTTGTTATTTTTATCATAAAAGTTGATTTATATCGTAAAACAGGCTGTATTTTCAGCGCTTATAACTTGTAATTAATGGCGTGGCACGCGACAATATCTTTTTTGTAGTTGAGCAGACTCAACATCTACATTAGCCATAAGTGGCGAAAAATAGTCAATGCTTATTCGTAAAAGCGTTGTCGAGTCATTCTCATTTAATTTATTAAAAATACACGTGATACATTGTAGGTGTCACCACTGTAGCAAGGATTTATAATGCCAGTTATTACTCTTCCAGACGGAAGTCAACGTAGTTTTGAAAACCCAGTAAGTACTCTTGATGTTGCAAATGATATTGGTCCAGGTCTCGCTAAGGCGACGATTGCGGGTCGTGTTAATGGTAACCGTGTTGATGCATGCGATCTAATTAGTGAAGACTCTCGACTTGAAATCATCACCGCTAAAGATGATGACGGTCTTGAAATTATTCGTCACTCTTGTGCTCACTTAATTGGTCATGCAGTTAAGCAACTTTTCTCTGACGCTAAAATGGCGATTGGTCCTACTATAGATAACGGTTTTTATTACGATATCGATATGGAACAGTCGTTATCTCAAGATGATCTTGAAGCAATTGAAAAGCGTATGTTGCAACTTGCTAAAACAAACTACGATGTAGTTAAAAAAACCGTAAGCTGGCAAGAAGCACGCGATACATTTGAAGCGCGTGGCGAAACGTACAAAATAGAAATATTGGATGAAAACATTGCTAAAGATGATCGTCCAGGTTTATATCATCACGAAGAATATGTAGACATGTGTCGTGGTCCTCACGTACCAAATATGAAATTTTGCCAAAACTTCAAAATAATGAAAGTGGCTGGTGCATATTGGCGTGGTGATTCAGACAATAAAATGCTACAACGTATTTACGGCACAGCGTGGGGCGATAAAAAGCAACTTAAAGCGTACTTAAAGCGTTTAGAAGAAGCTGAAAAACGCGATCACCGTCGTATTGGTAAAGCACTTGATTTATGGCACTGGCAAGAAGAAGCGCCAGGCATGGTATTTTGGCACAACGATGGTTGGAGCATTTACCGAGAGCTTGAAGAATTCGTTCGTGAAAAATTACGTGAATATGATTACGAAGAAGTAAAAGGTCCAATGATGATGGATCGCTCACTTTGGGAAAAATCAGGGCATTGGGAAAAATACTCAGAGGCAATGTTTACTACTGAGTCAGAAAAGCGTGAATACGCAATTAAACCAATGAACTGCCCAGGGCACGTACAAATCTTTAATCAAGGTTTAAAATCGTACCGTGATTTACCACTTCGTATGGCCGAATTTGGTTGTTGTCATCGTAATGAGCCATCAGGCGCACTACATGGCTTAATGCGTGTTCGTGGCTTTACCCAAGATGATGCTCATATTTTCTGTACTGAAGAGCAGATAATGGACGAAGTTTCAGCGTGTATTAAGATGGTTTATGATACATACGAGACGTTCGGTTTTGAGAAGATTGTTGTTAAGCTATCTACTCGCCCAGAACAACGCATTGGTGAAGACCATATGTGGGATAAAGCAGAACTTGCTTTAGCCGAAGCGCTTAAGCTAAATGACATAGAATTTGATTACCTACCAGGTGAAGGTGCTTTTTACGGTCCTAAAATTGAATTTACTTTATACGATTGTTTAGACAGAGCGTGGCAGTGTGGTACAGTGCAACTAGATTTTGCATTACCGGGTCGTTTAGGTGCTACTTACGTAGCTGAAAATAACGAACGACGCACACCAGTTATGATACATCGTGCTATTTTAGGTTCTATTGAACGCTTTATTGGTATTTTAACTGAAGAGTATGCTGGTTTATTTCCAACGTGGCTTGCACCAAAGCAAGTGGTAATTATGAATATTACCGATAAACAAGCGCCTTATGTTAAAGAAGTTGTACAAAAATTAAATAAATTGGGTATTAGAGCCGCTGCTGACTTGAGAAATGAGAAGATTGGCTTTAAAATCCGAGAGCATACACTTAAGCGTATTCCATACTTGCTTGTTGTTGGTGATAAAGAAGTTGAACAACAAGAAGTAGCAGTGCGTACTCGCACAGGTGAAGACCTTGGCAAATTTAATGTTGATGATTTTGTAGCTAAAATTAGCGAAGAAATTAAAAGTCGACAGTAAAAACAGAGCGTGTAAGGCATAACAAACAGCCAATTACACGCTTATATTATTGATATTCTTGGAGGAACGTACTATTAGAGGCGGCAAGAAAGGGCAACAAACAGCCCAAAAAAATCGTATTAACGAAGAAATTACAGCTCAAGAAGTTCGTTTAATTGACCTTGAAGGCGAACAAGCTGGAATTCAGTCATTAAAAGACGCGCAAGCTATGGCTGACACAGCGGGTGTTGATCTTGTTGAGATCAGCCCTAATGCTGAGCCGCCTGTTTGTAGAATCATGGACTACGGTAAGTTCATCTTTGAAAAAAGTAAAGAACTGAAAGAGCAGAAGAAGAAGCAAAAGCAGATCCAGATAAAAGAAATCAAATTCCGTCCTGGTACGGATGAAGGTGATTATCAGGTTAAGCTTCGCAACTTACGTAAGTTCTTAGAAGGTGGCGATAAAGCTAAAATAACCATCCGCTTCCGTGGTCGTGAAATGGCTCACCAAGAAATTGGTATAGAATTATTAAACCGTATCAAAGGCGATTTAGAAGAACTTGCAGTAGTTGAGTCTTTCCCAAATCGCGTTGAAGGTCGCCAAATGGTTATGATGATGGCGCCTGTTGCTAAAAAATAATTTTTAAGCGATAATACGCACCGAAATTAACTCAGGTCTGCAAGTTAATATGTAAATATTCACCTGAGTTAACCGGTTTTAAAGTAAGATTGCGGCATTTATGTTGGGTCTTCACCGGAACATGGCAGTAAGTTAGGCCTAAAAGTGGAGCTATAGAAATATATCTCACGCCTGCTTACTAATTTAAAAGCAATACAATTGGAGTTATTGCAATGGCTTACAAGCTAAAAAGTCACAGTGGCGCTGCTAAGCGTTTCAAAAAGACTGCTTCTGGCGGTTTCAAGCGTAAACAAGCGCATCTTCGTCATATTCTGACTAAGAAAACTTCTAAGCGTAAGTTACACCTACGTCCTAAGATGATGGTTCATAAAAATGACCATGGTCTAGTTTCACGTATGTTACCGTTCGCTTAATAGGGGTTTTTAGAAATGGCAAGAGTTAAACGCGGCGTTGTCGCACGTGCACGTCACAAAAAAGTTTTAAAACAAGCAAAAGGTTATTACGGAGCACGTTCACGTGTTTATCGTGTAGCTTTCCAGGCTGTTACTAAAGCGGGTCAATACGCTTACCGTGACCGTCGTGCGAAGAAACGTACTTTCCGTCAATTATGGATTGCACGTATCAATGCTGCTTCACGTCAAAATGGTCTGTCTTACAGCCGTTTTATCAATGGTCTTAAAAAGACATCTGTAGAAATCGATCGTAAGATCCTTGCAGATATCGCTGTTTACGACCAAGTTGCATTCGCAGCGCTTGTAGAAAAAGCAAAAGAAGGCCTAGCGGCTTAAGCTTTTTCATATAAGTATCAAAAAGGAGCCTATGGCTCCTTTTTTTGTGCCTAAAATTTGGTGAGCTGGTTTGTACCAGTCTACATAACTATTTTAACAAGTTAACTTACTAATCAATTATCGAATGTTGATAAAGATTTTATTTATAGCGACGAGATAGAATTCAACGTAGTTAAAACGCAATTTTTTGTCGTTAAATAGCGCCAATATTTAGCCTAATTGGTATTATTTAATAATTAACTAATGTCTCAATTTTTAAATCCTGCATTGCTATTTAACTAAAGTTTTATTAATTGTATTAAAAATTAAGCTCCACAATATGCCTCATTAAATTTAATAAGCTCACTACATTTTCAAATTTAAATATAAAATTAAACACATAACTTATTGATATGTAATTGGCTGCATTTTTTTGTTGAATCACCGCAGTTTTATCATTTTAAAAAAAATTGTTGATATAATTTTTACAATTAAGGCATTTGTTAGAGAATTTTATGTTCGCAAGTTTATTGGTTTTATCTGCAAGTGTTGCATACGACAGTCATTTACCACCCTTGATACAATGGCAAGGTCAAAGTAATGAGTTAATGCAACAAGAAGGTCCTCTTACGACCGATTTTGAGCTTTCATCAGGTGAAATTTCACCTAACTATGCAGATACAATGGCGTTTGTAGATAGACTTGTTGCTGCGAACCCTACACAATTTAAATCGCAAACAATTGGCTATAGTAATAGTAAACGTGCAATTAAAATGCTTATTGCGAGCGAGCAGGGCTTTTTTGAAGCTGGGCAAATGGCAAATAGCACTAAACCAACCATCTTTATTCAGGCGGGAATACATTCTGGTGAGATAGACGGTAAAGATGCGATGTTTATGTTGTTGAGAGACATAGCAACGGGCAAACGCAGAGATATTTTAAAGAAGGTAAATATTCTATTTATTCCTATTTTAAATGTTGATGGACATGAACGTAGCAGTGTTTTTAATCGCATAAATCAGCGTGGTCCTATAAAAATGGGCTTTAGAACAAACGCTAATAATCTTAATTTGAATCGTGATTTTACTAAATTAGATACGCCAGAGGTTAGAAGTGTATTAAAAGTGATTAACGCATATAACCCAAACTTATACATTGATGTGCATGTGACCGACGGTGCTGATTATCAGTACGATGTAACGTATGGATATAACCCTGTATTTGCAAGTGAGTCACCGGCTGTTTCAGATACGTTAAATCAGTTTTTTAAACCAATGATAGATGAAGAGTTGACGTCTCAAGGGCATATTCCTGGTCCATTGGTATTTACTATGGATAAACGTGATTTTAAAAAGGGACTAGCAGGCTGGGTTGCTACACCTCGATTTTCTAACGGGTGGGGCGATCTAAAATCATTGCCGACTATTTTAGTTGAAAACCACTCTTTAAAACCTTACAAACAACGAGTTTTAGGTACTTACGTATTTTTAGATGGCGCAATTAATGCGCTATCTACATACAGTCACGAGTTATCTAATGCAGTTAAAAAAGAACAAGAATTTGTGCCAAAGCAACTAATTGTTAAACGTGGCTACGCAAAGCAAGCAGATACAATAGAATTTAAAGGTATTGCTTACGCATCAAGTATGAGTGAATTATCAGGGCAAAATGAAGTTAATTATTTAGGCAAAAAGCTAGATTATAGTAATTTACCTATTTACTGGCAAAAAGAAGTGTTGGATACCGTTGAAGTTCCAAAAGCTTTTTTTATTCCACCTGTATATAGCGATATAATTGAAAAATTGAAGCTTCATGGTGTGTCTGTTAATAAACTTGAAGGAGCAAATACTCAACCTTTAAAAATGGCTAAAGTGAGCGATTATACATTCGACAAAGCCCCGTTTGAAGGTCGCTTTAGAGTATCAGCCAGTTTTGAATATATACCCGCTATTAATGTTGATTTAGATGGGTGGTATCAAGTAAATACACAGCAAAAATCTGGTGAGTTAGCTGCTCATTTACTGCATCCAGAAGCACCGGATTCATTTTTTGCTTGGGGAGAATTTAACACTATTTTTCAGCGTACTGAATATATGGAAAACTATGCGTTAATTCCTTATGCTCGCCAAATGTTAAAAGACAATCCTAAACTTGCACTCGTATTTGATAAAAAAATTAATAATGACAAAGAATTTGCGAAAGATGCAGCCGCGAGATTAAATTGGTTATATGAACATAGCCCCTTTTACGATCAAGCATATTTAAAGTATCCAATTTTAATGTCGTTTGAAGAAAAGGTTGTTATAGCTGATCAAAAAGATAAAGAAATATAATAATGTTGATTGTAACAATACCAGTAACGCCCTTTGCACAAAATTGCCGAATTATTGCCTGTCCAGATACTAAACAAGCAGTGGTGATAGACCCAGGCGGTGATTGCGATAAAATAATTACGGCTTTAAAAGAGAATAATTTAACGTTAAATGCAATTTGGTTGACTCATGGGCATTTAGATCATGTTGGCGGTGCTGACATATTACGTAATATGTTTAATGTTAAAATTATAGGTCCACAAAAAGATGAACATTTTTGGTTTGAAAACTTGCCAATGCAGGCTCAAATGTTTGGCTTTGCACCTATAGCGCCTTTTTATCCTGATGAGTGGCTAAACCATGACGATAAAGTTAGTGTGGGGAATTTAAGTTTTGATATAAAACATTGCCCAGGCCATACACCTGGACATATCGTTTTTTATCAATCGGTAGAGCAATTAGTTATTGTTGGTGATGTTATATTTAAAGGTTCGGTGGGGCGTACTGATTTTCCTAAAGGAAATGCGGAGCAGCTAATTGAGTCGATTAATAAACATATTTTGACTTTACCAGATACAACCCAAATACTTTCAGGGCACGGTGATAATACTAACGTTGCTCACGAAAAACAAAGTAACCCATTTATAAGTGGTCAATACGGTTAATGACTTAAAAGTACAACTCAGAAATAATATATACGTATAATTTATAAAAATAAGCAGACTGTTTTTATAAATAGCTGTATAATTTAGCCAATTTATTTGATAAATAAGAAATAAAATGTCTCTAAATCACGTAGATCGCCAAATTTTGGCACTTTTACAACAAGATGCTAGTTTATCTACAGCAGAAATTGCCGACAAGGTTGGCTTATCACAATCTCCTTGCTGGCGTCGTATTGCCAAACTTGAGCAAGACGGATACATAAAAAGCAAAGTTGCTCTTTTAGATGAAAAGAAACTTGGTTTTGATATGTTGGTATACGCCCATGTACGCTTATCTAACCATGGTAAGAAAAATCTAGCTGAGTTTGAAAAATTAATCCTGAGTTATGACCAAGTAACAGAGTGTTACACTATGGCAGGCACAATGGACTTTATGCTGCGTATTATTTCACAAGGTATTGAAGGTTATGAGCACTTTGTTCGTGATAACCTATTGAGCTTAGAGTACGTACAGGAAGTACATTCTAACGTAACTATGACGTGTGTAAAACGCAGTACATCTCTTCCTCTATAAAATATTAAATAAGTGTCATATTGAGTTACACACTAAGTTTGTAATTCAATATGCCACTGTACACTTCCATACCTAACAGATTGCAATAATTCATCCTTGAATACAAAACAGGACTAAACATTGTTTTGTTTAGCCTAACGATACATTGACAATTGTTAACTGAGCGCTAATTTGGTAGAATTCAGCGCTTTTTTTGATACCTAATACTACTCTTTGAGGAACTCAATGTTTAACTTACTCAGTAGGGCGCCAAGCTCTGCTAAAAACGATATTCTATCTGGATTAACTGTGGCACTTGCCTTGGTACCAGAAGCTGTTGCGTTTGCCTTTGTTGCAAATGTAGAACCTTTAGTTGGTCTATATGCCGCGTTTATCGTTGGTTTAATTACGGCTATATTTGGCGGTCGTCCTGGTATGATTTCGGGTGCTACCGGTGCCTTAGCTGTTGTTATGGTAAGTTTAGTACTTGATCATGGTGTAGAGTATCTATTTGCTACTGTGCTCTTAATGGGTATATTGCAGATACTTGCTGGGGTATTTAAGCTCGGTAAGTTTATTCGTATGGTTCCACATCCGGTAATGCTTGGTTTTGTTAATGGCCTAGCAATCGTTATATTTTTAGCCCAGTTAGGGCAGTTTAAAGTACCTGATGGCATGGGCGGACAAGAATGGATGACGGGCAACCCACTTTTCATTATGCTTGGTTTAGTTGCTTTAACGATGGCGATTATTCAATTTTTACCAAAACTAACAACAGCAGTGCCATCAACACTAGTAGCAATTGTTACTGTGACAGCTCTAGTTATTGGTTTAGATTTACAAGCGCATACTGTGCTTGATTTCTTAAAAGGTATGACAGGCGACGAAGCGGCAACAATCGCAGGCGGTTTACCGCAATTTCATATCCCTATGGTGCCTTTTAATTTAGAAACCCTGCAAATTATTTTCCCTTATGCGCTTATTTTAGCCGCAATTGGTTTAATTGAATCATTACTTACACTTAGTCTAATTGATGAAATTACTGAAACTCGTGGTCACAGTAATAAAGAATGTATTGGTCAAGGTGCGGCAAACATTACTTGTGGTATGTTTGGTGCTATGGGTGGTTGTGCAATGATTGGTCAATCTATGATCAATATTAACTCTGGTGGACGTTCTCGTTTATCAGGTATTAGTGCTGCACTTATGCTTCTTGGTTTTATCATTTTTGCTTCAAGCCTTATTGAAATGATCCCACTTGCTGCCCTAGTTGGTGTAATGTTTATGGTTGTATTGGGTACATTTGAGTGGGCAAGCTTTAAAATGATGAAGCGTGTGCCTTTATCTGATGCGTTTGTAATTGTACTTGTATCGGGTGTGACGGTTATAACCGATTTAGCAATTGCAGTATGTGTGGGTGTTATTGTTTCTGCGCTTGTATTTGCATGGCAACATGCTAAACAAATATACACAACTAATTACATTGATACTGAAGGTGCTAAGGTATACGAACTACACGGTCCGTTATTTTTTGGCTCAGTTAAAAACTTCACTGATTTATTTGATGTTAAGAATGACCCTAAAAATGTAATTATTGAATTCAAACACAGCCGTGTTTCTGATCACAGTGCAATTGAAGCGATAGACAGTTTAGCTGATAAGTATACGAAGGCTGGTAAACAACTTCATTTACGTCATTTAAGTAAAGACTGCACGCAGTTATTACACAAAGCACGCGATTTAGTTGAAGTAAACGTAATTGAAGATCCTACTTATAAAGTGGCTTCAGATAAACTTGCGTAGTATTTAATTAGGTAAATAAGAATTTAAAAAAGCGAAAGGTCACACCTTTCGCTTTTTTTATACCTGCTTTGCGGTAAGGCTCTTAAAAAGCAAGACAGTTGGTAGTGCTAAGCATTCTTATAAATCGATATAATAACAGTCAACATTTTTATAAATTATTAACTTTATGCCAGTTAGGCTAATAAAAAAAATAAAAGAGTAAATCTCTATAAACGCCTATTTTATACAATTTATATAATAACTATACGGAGTAGACATTAATTTTGAACTGGCAATCTTTAATCGATAACAGACAACGTTTTTTTTGGCTTTTGCAAATTGCAGGCTGGATTGGTTATGCGTTAGTAAATTATATCGGCTCTAAAGTATTTGAAATGCGAGATATTTACGTATTTGTCATTTTATTAAATGCTTACGCTGGCTGTTTAATGACAGTACCCCTTCGTTATATTTACAGAACAATTTGGAACTCTTCCCCGTGGATCCTTATGCTAGTGGTATTTGGTGCTTCTTACATAACGGGCACTTTGTGGGCTGTAGTTCAAAAATTTAACTTGTGGGAAATTTATCGTCATGGTTATAGACCCGAAGAGTGGTTTTATTATTTACAACAAGGCTTAGACTCTGTTTATATTATTTTATGTTGGAGTGGTTTGTACTTTGGGGTTAAATACTATCAACTGCTGCAAAGTGAGCGACAAAAAGCGTTAAAAGCAACAACAATGGCACACGAAGCACAACTAAAAATGCTTAGATACCAGCTTAATCCACATTTTCTGTTTAATACGCTGAATGCGATATCGACATTAGTTTTGGTGAAAGAAAATAAAGATGCTAATTTAATGGTATCAAAATTAAGTGACTTTTTACGATACACCTTAAACACCGATCCAATTAAAAAAGTACCACTTGAACAAGAGTTACATGCTTTAATGCTGTATTTAGAAATAGAGCGTGTACGCTTTGATGAGCGACTAAAAGTAAATGTAGAAGTAAGCGAAGAAGCAAAAGAAGCGCTAGTGCCTAGCTTAATATTACAGCCCATTATAGAAAATGCCATTAAATATGCTATTGCGCATTTATCACAAGGCGGTGTGATTGATATTAAAGCACAAGTATTTGCCAACGAATTATTACTTGAAGTAGGCGACAATGGTCCAGGGACAGAAATAATAGATGGACAACTAGTAAATGCCCAAGGTGTGGGCGTAGCAAACACTAAAGATAGATTAAAAACGCTCTACGAAAATAATTATTCGTTTGTATTATCACATAATACGCCAAGTGGATTAAAAGTTAATCTGCGAGTACCGTTTGAGAAGGCTGTGAAGAAATGATAAAAATAAAAACATTAATTGTTGATGATGAACCATTAGCACGTAAAGGTTTAGATGTAAGACTTGCTGAATATTCTGATATTGAAGTAATTAAGTTATGTAGCTCAGGTGCAGATGCAATTGAAATATGCAAAAACGAAAAAATAGATTTAGTATTTTTAGACATTCAAATGCCTGGAATGAATGGCTTTGAGGTTGCACGTGCGCTTAGTGAAAGTACGAGAGTATTACCTGCTATTATATTTGTTACTGCCTTTGATCAATTTGCTGTTAAAGCATTTGAAATTCATGCTTTAGATTACATCTTAAAACCCGTTGATGATAACAGACTAAAACAGGCGGTAGAAAAAGTGCATACCTATTTAAAAACGCAACAAGACAACGCCCATAAGAAAAAACTTGCGAGTTTTGTAGCTGGAATAACGGGCAATAATTGCGAAGAGATCCTTAAAAAATTGGCAACTGGCGACACATTAACTGACCGCAGGTACCCAGAGTCGCTTGCAGTAAAAGAGCAGGGGGAAATAATTCGTGTACCTGTTGCTACTATTCAGTGGGTTGATGCTGCGGGTGATTATATGTGTTTACATTGCCAAGATGGACAAACTCATATATTACGTAAAACAATGAAAGAGCTTGAACAAGAGCTTGACCCTCATTTGTTTGTACGTGTACATCGCAGTGCGATTGTAAACACTAAACAAATAAGTAAATTAGTAACACAAGTTAGTGGTGAATATTTACTTGTACTTGAAAATGGGCAAGAGCTAAAGGTGAGTCGTAGCTACCGTGATAAAGTAAAAGCAGCGCTCGCTAGTTAATTTTGGTTTAAAATTATTTATTACAGACACAAAAAATGCGAGCTAAGCTCGCATTTTTTTATTCAATTATTAATTATACCAATTGCTATAGAATAATCATGTATTTCATAAAATTGGTATTATGCAACAGTTACAATTTTCATTGTGTTAGTTGCGCCCACAGTTTCCATTGAGTCACCGTGAGTAATAATTACTGTATCGCCAGACTGTAAAGAGCCTTGAGAAACTAAAGTATCAAGAGCTGCTTTTACCATACCGTCTTTTTCAGTTTTTGTAGAATCAAAAAACACTGGATAAACACCACGATAAAGTGCTGTTTGACCTAACGTACTCGCATGGCGTGAAAGCGAGTAGATTGGTAAACCAGAGCTAATACGCGACATTAATTTAGCCGTGCTACCCGATTCAGTAAGTGTGATAATTGCTTTCACAGAATCTAAGTGATTAGCTGCATACATAGCTGAAAGTGCAATTGATTCAGCATTGTTAGAAAAGCGGCTATCTAAACGATGTTTAGAAACGTGCGTTTCTTTTTGAGACTCAGCACCTAAACAAACACGTGCCATAGTAGCAACGGTTTCTTCAGGATAATCGCCCGCAGCTGTTTCAGCCGAAAGCATAACTGCATCTGTACCATCAAGTACGGCATTAGCAACATCCATAACTTCTGCACGTGTAGGCATAGGGTTATCGATCATCGATTCCATCATTTGCGTTGCAGTTACTACAGTACGGTTTAATGAACGAGCACGGCGAATAATTAGCTTTTGCTTACCCATAAGTGCAGCATCACCAATTTCAACACCTAAATCACCACGTGCAACCATTACTGCGTCAGACGCTAATATGATGTCATCAACAGCTTCTTGTGTTTCAACAGCTTCAGCGCGTTCAATTTTAGCAAGTAACTGTGCTTTTGAACCCGCTGCTTCAGCAAGTGAACGTACATAGCGCATATCGTCGCCACTACGTGGAAAAGATACGGCAATATAATCTACGTCAATTTCTGCGGCTGTTAGTAAGTCTTCTTTGTCTTTTTCAGTAAATGCTGGAGCAGTTAAGCCACCACCTAAACGGTTAATACCTTTATTGTTAGATAAAACACCGCCAACAGTTACAGTACAATGTACTAAATGGTTAACAACTTCGTTAACGCGTAGCTGAATCAGACCATCATTTAAAAGAAGTAAATCATCAGCGCTAACATCGTTTGGAAGTTCTTTGTAGTCAATACCAACTGAATTGATATCGCCTTCGCCTTTTTCCATTTTTGCATCAAGCGTAAACTTAGCGCCTACTGCAAGTGTTACTTTACCTTCTTTAAAAGTAGAAACACGAATTTTAGGACCTTGTAGGTCAGCAAGTATAGCAATATGCTTGCCTAATCTTTTTGCGATATCACGTACAGCTTGTGCACGATCTTTATGATCCTGTGCAACACCGTGTGAGAAATTTAAACGTACAACGTTTGCACCAGCTATAATGATTTTTTCTAAATTGTTATCTCTATCGGTAGCAGGTCCAAGGGTAGCGACTATTTTTGTGCGTCTTAGCATCAAATTCTCCTGTGTGCTTAAGATGTAAGCGGGTTACGGTTATTTTGTTACTTTAAAATATGTATATTAGAGTAGGGTATTTTTATTTATTGGCAATCTTTGTTTATTGCCACTATTTTATACAAAACTAATGTGTCATCATTATGACACCGGTGTCAGAATGCGTCAATGGTCTTAAATTTAAATAGCTTTGCTATTTGTCACCCCTAGCAGGCTGATGTTTGATATAATCGCGTAGCTTATTTATTTTCGTTAAAAAAGCGACGTTGTATTAGCTCATAGTTAGCTTTGTATGACTGCATTGAGTATATCGCACGCGGTATTATTTAATTTACTAACCAAATAGTTGTTACCGAGGAGGGCACTAAATGCAAGTTGCATTAGTAGGGTTAGGCGTTATGGGGAAAAATCTTGCCCTAAACTTGATTGAAAAAGGGATAACGCTAGTCGCTTATGACAAAAACCCACATGCGGGTGAAGAGTTATTAAGTTGTGCTAAATCTCAAGGTATGGCCGATAGGCTGCACATTGTTTCTGACTTAAGAGACATGGTTAGGCGTTTAGAAGCACCTCGCTCTATCTTATTACTTGTTCCTGCAGGCGAGCTAGTCGATGGTGTTTGTAATGACTTAGTCGAAGCGGGTGTTGATTGTAATGACATTATCGTTGATTGCGGTAATAGTAATTATAAAGATGGTATTACGCGTAAACTTAAATACCAGAACAAATTTGAATTTGCCACAATGGGAATTTCTGGTGGTGCAGAAGGCGCACGTTTTGGACCCGCTATGATGGCAAGTGGCTCTGAAGGTGGTTGGGGACGTATTGAACCTTGGTTTGAAAAAGTAGCTGCAAGTTACAATGGCGAATCATGTTTTGCACGTGTTGGTCAATCAGCTAGCGGTCATTTTGTAAAAATGGTTCACAACGGCATTGAATACTCGTTAATGCAACTTATTGCTGAGGTATATCAATTACTACGCCTAGGTACTGGTCGCACACCAAAAGAAGTTGCTGCAATTTTTGATGACTGGTCAGAAGGTCAGTTAAACAGCTACTTACTCTCTATTTCTAGCCATATATTATCACTTGAAAATAAAAGCAATGTTCCGCTTGTTGATTTAATTGATAACAAAGTTGGCGCTAAAGGTACTGGTCTTTGGACTGCACAAAATGCATTAGAACTAGGCATTGCTGTTCCTTCACTGGTTGCTGCCGTTCAGGCGCGTCACCTAACAAATGTGTGTGATACCACTGCCGCACAAGAGATGACCTATGCGGCTAAATCAACTAACAAAGTTGATATTGACCTAGATGAACTTAAAGATGCATTTACACTTGCAAGTTTATTGGCTTACCGTCAAGGTTTAGCGCTTATCAAAGGTGCGTCGCGTACACACCAATGGAAAGTTGATTTATCTAAAACATTACAAACTTGGCGTGCAGGTTGTATTATTCGTGCAGATTACTTAGACAGTGTTGCAGAGGGTGTTCAGTTTATTGATACTCTTGAAAAAGAGTCGCAAGCACTTCGTAAAGTTACCGGACAAGCAATTATGACTGGTTTAGCTTTTCCTGTGCTAGGCGCCACACAGACTTATTTAGCAACGTTAACAACACCAAGTAATGGGCATTTAGTACAAGCCCAGCGTGATTACTTTGGTGAGCATGGCATTAAAATTCACAGTGGTGAATCATGTCATTTAACCGACTTAGTAGAGATAGACACTAAGGTTCGTTAATAACCAACCGCTTTAAAGTATAAAGGCACGCTAATTAGCGTGCCTTTTTGTTTTTAAATTTATAAATACTATCGGCTTAATTCACCGCGCAAGTTATCTTGCATTAAATGACGTATTGTTTCCACTTCTAGCTTTTGGCTTAATAAATAATGTAACTTGGTTAAACAAGCCTCTAAAGTCATGTCGTAACCACTAATAACACCAATATTTAAAAGTGCATTACCGGTGGCGTATCCGCCCATATTTACATGACCTTTTAAACACTGAGTTAAATTAACAATAACCATACCGAGTTTACTAGCGTCCTCTAGTATTGATAAAAACTCTGGATCTTGTGGTGCATTACCCACACCAAAACTAAGTAACACTAACGCTTTTATATTATCATTTACTAGGCTTCTGACTACGTCTCTGCTTATACCTGGATATAAATAAAGCACACCAATAGGCTGTGGTGTAATGTTGGTAACTTGTAGGTCGTTTTCAACATAAGGACTCAGCTGCCCTTTAATGAGTTGAATGCTAATACCCGAAAGCGCTAAAGGCTCTAAGTTAGGGGAGGCAAACGCATTAAAACCATCTGCGTGCGCTTTAGTTGCTCGATTACCTCTAAATAACTGATTGTTAAAAAACAAACTTACTTCGGCAATAGGGTAGTTAGCTGCTAAATACATCGCATTAAGCAAATTAACTTGACCATCTGAACGTAATTGCGAAAGTGGAATTTGTGAACCTGTAACAATAACGGGTTTAGTGAGGTTTTCAAACATGAAAGACAATGCCGACGCGGTGTAAGCCATTGTGTCTGTGCCATGTAATACGACAAAGCCATCGTAATCTTGATATTTACTTTTTATATCATTAGCAATAAGTTGCCAATGTGCAGGGGTCATGTCTGATGAATCGATTAATGGGCAATACTCGTGAATATCAAATAAGGGCATTTCATCACGGTTAAATTCAGCGTTATTAACGACTGTTTCAGTTAAAAAGCCCTCAGCAGGAATGTAACCACGACTTGATTTTTTCATTCCTATGGTACCGCCTGTATAAGCGATATAAATGCGTTTGCGTTTCATAAAAAAGCCCAGTAAAAAAACTGGGCTTAGTATAGCGTTAAGTAACTCTAATTACAGCTGCTTAAAACAAAGTATGCACTTTTATTGTGCAACGTTACACACTAAACAACGTGCGTATACACCTTGTGGATCGTTGTAATCTTTAAGGTTTTCTACTTCAGTACTTAATTGGTTAATAACACTTTGTAGGTTAGCTTGTGTTGCTAACACAGATGTTTTTTGTGTTTGTAGACCAAGCATAGATTTAATAGACGCATTAGCAAAAAAGCTTTGAATCATTTTTTCTTGCGGGCTTAAATCTTGTTTGATTGTTTTAACATCGTAATATTTAATTTTAGCAAGTTTTGCTGCAGCTTCAATTGCGTCTTGCTTATTACCAAGTTTATCGACTAAGCCAAGTTCTTGTGCTTGTGATGCAATCCAAACACGACCCTGGGCAATTTTATCAACTTGCTCTGGTGTCATATTACGTGCTTGCGCAACTACATTTAAAAAGCGACCGTAGGCTTCTTCAACACTCATTTGAATTACTTGGCCCATTTTTTCATCAAGTGGGCGAGTAATAGAAAAGCCAGCCATTTCTGTTGTCGCGACTCCATCAGAATAAACACCAATTTTTGATAGGGTTTTTTCAAATGTCATAAACGTACCAAACACACCAATAGAGCCTGTAATTGTACTTGGTGCAGCCCAAATTTCGTTAGCTGCTGAAGCAATCCAATAGCCACCCGATGCAGCCACAGAGCTCATAGATGCAATAACTGGCTTACCAGCAGCTTTAAGTGCTAGCACTTCTGCACGAATAACTTCTGAGGCAAACATACTACCGCCACCAGAGTCGATACGAAGTACAACCGCTTTAACTTTATCATCAAGGCGTGCTTTACGAAGTAGAGCTGCGGTAGAGTCGCCGCCAATCTCGCCAGCTTNTACTTTTTCGCTCATTGGATTATCGAATTCCATTGGAGGCTTAACTAAGCTTAAGTATTCGCGAAATGAAACTTGCTTAAACGTTTTACCATCTTCATCTGCACCAACTAAGTCGATAAGTTGTTGACGTATTTGTTGGCTAGTTTTTAATGAATCAACCCACTGGTGATCAAGTGCATATTTACCTGCATCTCCATTAGCAGCTTTCATTTTTTCTAGGTAAACATCCATTGTTTCATCAAAATTTGATTCATCGAATGGGCGTACAGCTGCAACATCGTGTTTGTACTCACTCCAAAGAGCACCTAACCAAACACGGTTTGCTTCTTTAGCAGCGTCAGACATATCGTTACGGATAAAAGGTTCTACTGCCGATTTAAACGTACCAACGCGGAAAATATGTTGTGTCACTTCTAGCTTTTCAAGCGCATCTTTAAAGTAAAGCGGGTACATTCCGTAGCCTTCAATTGCAACGCTTCCGTATGGATGCATTGCAACTTCATCTGCATGTGATGCAATATAATACTGAGCTTGTGTGTAGTAATAACCTGTTGCAATTACTTTTTTTCCCGCTTGTTTAAATCGATCAACGGCATCAGTAATTTGCTTAAGTTTGTTTAAATGCGCTTTAGGCATTTCTTGTAAATCAAGCAGTAATACACTTATACGCTCATCTTTAGCTGCTTCGTCAATTACTTCAACTACATCGTCGAGTAAAATTTCACTTGGCGCTTCAGAACCAGATGTTGCATCACTAATTGCTGCTTCAACTGGATCAGTGTAAGTTTTTTCTTCTACAATAGGACCATTGAGGTTAAGTCTTAGTACAGAGCCATCTTTAACAATCAATTCGTCTTCGCCACTGAAAAGTGCCGCTATAAAAAATATTACTAATAATAAAAACAGAAGGTTAAGTACTAATCGACGAGAAAAGTTAATTCCAGTCCAGATACCGTTAAATATTTTTGCTATCAAAATAGCTCCTTAATTTGGTACAGCTAATATATTCGTTCCATCTTATCCTAGAATAAAAATTTATTTAACTGCTAAATCGTAACGAAGTATTTATAAATCAATTTAAACGCCCGTTTTTAAAGGAATTGGCACTTTAATTAAGTCAAATATTGCTTATTACTTGCCATTGAAGCAAAATTAGCTAATGTATACAGGTTAGACCAGTTAACGGGGCACAAGATGTTAGAACAACAATTACAATTAAAACACACACAATTACGTAACCGCTTAGTAATGGGCTCAATGCATACAGGTCTTGAAGAGGGCTGGCATAATCGAAAACGCTTGCGCGCTTTTTACGAGGCTCGCGCTAAAGGCGGTGCTGCAATGCTTATCACCGGTGGTTATAGTCCTAATTTACGTGGGAAATTAACTCCTATTTCGTCGTCATTTAATAGCTATTACGATGTAGTAAAACACCGTGCATACACAGACGCTGTACATAAACACGGTGGTAAAATTTGTTTGCAGTTATTACATGCTGGACGTTATGCGTATCATCCTTTTAATCAAGCGCCAAGTGCAATAAAAGCACCAATTAACCCTTATAAACCTAAAGCAATGTCACTAGGGTCTATTAAAAAAACGATTAAAGATTTTGCTCATTCTGCTTATATGGCTGAAAAAGCAGGGTACGATGGTGTTGAAGTGATGGGATCTGAAGGTTATTTAATTAACGAATTTATGGCACCACACACAAATAAACGTGAAGACGAATTTGGTGGCAGCTTAGAAAATAGAATGCGCCTAGCGCTAGAAATAGTAAAAGCAGTCAGAGCTAAAGTATCTGAAAAGTTTTTAATTATTTTTAGATTGTCAGTAATGGATTTAATACCAAATGGCTCTACACCTGATGAAGTAACTATTCAGGCGACTGAGCTTGAAAAAGCGGGTGTTGATATATTTAACACGGGTATTGGCTGGCACGAAGCGCGCATACCAACAATTGCTAGCATGGTGCCGCCAGGTGCTTTTAAAGAGGCATCAAAGCGTTTAAAAGACGTAGTAACTGTGCCTGTTATTGCAGTAAACCGAATTAATACACCCGAAATTGCCAACGATATTTTGACTGCAGGCAATGCTGATCTAATTTCAATGGCAAGACCATTATTAGCCGACCCAGAATTTTTTAATAAATATAATAATAAACAGTCTAAACAAATCAATATTTGTATTGGTTGTAATCAAGGCTGTTTAGACCACGTATTTAAAAATAAGCGTGCAACCTGCTTAGTTAATCCACAAGCTGCTTTTGAGCTCGACTATCCGTTAGATAAAACAACTAAAGCTAAAGATGTACTTGTTGTAGGAGCAGGTCCTGCCGGTTTATCAGCAAGTTGTTATTTGGCTCAAAAAGGTCATAACGTCACATTAATAGATCAAAAGGCGCAAATGGGTGGTCAATTTAACCTAGCAATGCAAATACCGGGTAAAGAAGACTTTAGCCATACACTAACTTATTACACTAATGAACTAGAGCGTTTAAATGTAAATGTTGAATTAGGTAAAGCCTACAACGACAGTATGCTCGTAAATTATGACGATATTGTATTTGCAACTGGTGTTAGACCTCGAGAAGCGACTATTGAATGCAGTGATGGTAAACGCGTTTTTGCATACGACGAGGTGATTCGTGGTGAAGTGGAGTTGGGTAAATCAATTGCCATTTTAGGTGCTGGCGGTATAGGTTTTGATATGGTTGCGTTTTTAAGTGAACATAAATCACAAAGTATTGCAGACTTTAAAAGTCAATGGGGTATTGAATGCACGCCTCAACCACATAAAGATGACCGCCAACTTTATATGCTAAAACGAAGTGCAGGGCGCTTTGGTAGCGATCTGGGTAAAACAACGGGCTGGATACACCGACAAGTTGCCAAGCAGCATGGCGTAAAACAAATTGCTGATTGCCAATATAATAGTTTTGATGAAAATGGTTTAACAATAACGGTTGCTGGTGAAACTCAAGTGTTACCGGTAGATACGGTTATTGCATGTATTGGTCAGGTATCTAATAACGAAGTATTACAAAACCAAGCAGATAATGCCAAAGTACACGTTATTGGTGGTGCAAAATTAGCTGCTGCTATTGATGCAAAACGTGCTATTTTTGAAGCATTACAAATCGCAAGAAGTATTTAATGTGTTTAAGATATTAATATAAAAACATACTTTTTGTTTAAGTGTAATCTTGGGTAAATTATCATTTAGATAGTTTGCCCATTTTTATTTATCTTCTCCTTGTTGCTACTAATTTTTTAAACTTCAATTGAAACTCGCATATTGAGCTAACTTAGGTATAGATGTTATTCTAGCGTTTTGAATTTTGAGCAAATCATTATGAACGCCATAGAGCTTTTACTTACTCGCCAATCAGATCCAAAATTAACAGAGCCCGCTCCAAATAAAGACCAACTTGCGATTATTCAACAAGCCGCTTTACGAGTGCCGGATCATGGCTGTATAGCGCCATGGCAATTTATTATTGTGCAAGATGAAGCGCGTCATAAATTAGGTGACATTTATTATCAAAGCGCAGTAGCTGAGCAACAAGAAGAAAAAGTAATAAATCGAGCTAAAGAATTACCACTGCGTGCCCCTATGATAATTATTGCAGTTGCAAAATACCAAGAACATCCAAAAGTCCCACGCATTGAGCAAATACAAAGCGCGGGTTGTAGTGTGTTAGCGATGCAGCAAGCTGCCTTTGCCCAAGGTTTAGGGGGAATTTGGCGCACAGGATATTTTGCACAAAGTGCTGCTGTAAAAAATGCGCTTAATCTAAATGAACAAGATGAAATTGTAGGTTATCTCTATTTAGGAACGCCGACCATAGACTGTAAAAAGTCACCACGCCATAAACCTGAAAATTATTTTAGTCATTTATAGTTATTAATGAACTTTTTTTATCCAATGTAGTCATTTATCATTAAGCTTGGTAATGTTAAATTATTAAAGTTAGTGATTTGACTGAAAGAAGCGCTAGGAAGCACAAAATTTAATTATTATTCTTCAGTTTGTTTTTTAATCGGTTGTTTTTTGATAGTGTATGGAAAGTCTCAATAAAAATAACGATAAAGAAGACGAAAACAATGGGAAATTTATTTTTACGTGAAAAAGAAAGTTGGCTTGCATGGTCTATTTGGGGAATTATAGGCGCTTTTATTACACTTTATGTAGCTATAAGCACTAACGCAGCACATTTAATCGCTGTGTCAGCGATGAGTATGCTAGTTATACTTACATGGTGGATGCAGCAATCTAAACGATATGATTTTGGTCGTGCATTTAAAATATGTTGTTATGTATTATTACTAAGCGTATTACCTGCATTTATGTTTGTTGTAGTGCCGAGTGATGATTTAAATCGATTTGATTTGATTTTTCAAAGCATCACATTTTTAACCCTTAGTTTATTAGCGTGTTTGATTTGCTCGTGGATAGCGCGTAGACCAAAACAATATTATTGAGGCATAAATACATATCATACAAATAAAACCTATAACAAGTGATTGTATTTAGAACAAAGTGTTATGTTTTTGAGCATTTTAATCTTTTTTAATAATTTATTTAGATTAAGTCTTTACAAATAACGCGTTTAACCATATTATCCGCGCCGTACGGAGAGATGGCAGAGTGGTCGAATGCACCGGTCTTGAAAACCGGCATGGGTTTATAGCCCATCTAGGGTTCAAATCCCTATCTCTCCACCATACATAAAAAAACCGCCTTAATAGGCGGTTTTTTGCTATGTGTACTTTAAAAAACAATGACTCTGTATTTGTGCATATTTAGTATAATAATGTGTAACACTGATTCGCTTAATTAAGTGATCTATTTTGAGATAAGACAATCTACTCCTCAAATAGATTAAGTATTATTACAAATAGGTACTAGACCTCGCTGTGCTATAAATCACGGTTTGTGATTTACATACTTCAAGCTTTAATCATTTCAATTTAAATTAATTAAAAATACAAAGAGGACAGCATGTCAAAAGCATCAAACCTTTCTACCTCACAGTTATTAATAAAGCATATTTTATTATGGACTGTGTTTGGTTATTGCTATCAAAGTGCAATTAGCTTGTTGATTAAAATGGCGGCAGATATCCAGCCAGCTAACTCGTTAATTACAGCACTTGTATATGCTATTGGTTTTAATATTTTAGCGGCTCATTTGATTACTAAATACGACAAGCATTGGCCTACTCTTGGGTCTATTTTTATTGGCATAGTAGGCTTGATTGCGGTACCGTTTTTGTTGTCTGGCGTAAGTGGACTATTGGCTTACCCTTTAGTTGCTGGAATTTTATTCAGTTTACCGCTTTGTAGTTATATTGTTGGTCTAATTAAGGTAAAACTCCATAAAAACTAGGCACAAACGGCGTTTATTTTGTGATAGCATAGTCGCGTCTTTTAACTAACAAAACGTGAAAAACACATTATGTCAGATAATTTTACTACAGATGCTGAAAAAGCAAGTTACGGTATTGGCTTACAAATGGGTGAGCAACTTAAGTCTAATCCTTTCGAAGGCTTAAACCTAAATTCAGTGTTTGAAGGCATGAAAGATGCGTACGTAGAGAGCGCATTTCAAGTTGAGATCCCAGAGATCCAAGCTGCATTCGAAAAAATTAACGAAGAGATTCAAGCTCGTCGTGAAGAAGAATCAAAAGTACTTTCTGCTGAAGGCATTTCTTTCTTAGAAGAAAATGCTAAGCGTTCAGAAATCACTGTAACTGAGTCAGGTCTTCAATATGAAGTACTTGCTACAGGTGAAGGCGAAAAGCCAACAGCTGAGTCTACAGTTCGTGTTGATTACCACGGTACTCTAATTAATGGTACTGTTTTTGATAGCTCGTATGAGCGCGGTCAACCTGCTGAATTTCCAGTTGGTGGCGTGATCAAAGGTTGGACTGAAGCATTACAAATGATGCCAGTAGGTACTAAATGGCGTATTTACGTTCCTCATGACCTTGCTTATGGTGAACGTGGCGCTGGTGCAGCAATCGCACCTTTCTCAACGCTTGTATTTGACGTTGAGTTACACGAAATAATTTCTTAATATAAATATTAAGTAATAATTTAAAAAGCCGCATTCAAATTGAATGCGGCTTTTTTGTGCCTATTTTTTATAAATACATAAATATGATTAAGTTAATTAAAAATAAAAAACCGCATTTAGTAAATACGGTTTTTAATTATATTTAAAGTAGCAAGCAATTTACTTGTATTTTAGTGGTTAAAAGTAACCACGGATACCAAAGCGAAAGTTTCTGCCAGGTAGTGGCGCAGTATCTTTAATAAATGATGTATGCACAAAACCTAACTCGTCGGTAATGTTGTCTACATTTATGTAAAGCTGTGCGTCAACAGCGCCTAAACCTAATTGATAATTAGCTTGTGCATCAAACAAAGTATAGCCATCTGTTTTAGTTTCAAAAGCGGTAATATCGTTTTGATCGAAGTAATGAGTACCGGTTAGTGTAAGCTGTAAGTCACCTAAATTGTATTGCAGTTCAGAACCTAGCTTATTAGCTGGAATACGCGGTAAATTACCTTCATCGTCTTTAAGTTTTGCGCGAGTTGAATCACCAAATACTTTTACCATAGCATTAGGATTGATTTGGTAATGCGCATCAAACTCTACTCCGTAAAGTTCGGCATCTTTGCTTGTAAACTGAAATACTGCAGATGCATCATCATGAGCTCCAACAGCAGATACAAGACCATCTTCTTCATCAAATACTAACCCAGTGTTTTCTTGAAAGTAAAAGTTTTGAATATCGTTATAAAAAAAGTTAAGTGTATAACCAAACTTGCCACTGAAGCGTCTAAAGCTTACATCTAAATTAGTTGACGTTTCTTGCTTGATATCTTCAGGCTCGAAATGCGCTTCGTTACCTTCAATATTATAACCTAGACCAAGCTCATAAGTGCCTGTTGCAATGTGCAAACCATTTGATAGAAGCTCAGCTGAAAGCGGTGCACGCTCTGAGTGCGATATGCTTGTTGCAATGCTATGACCTGGTTCATATTGCCAAATAGCACCCGCAGAGGCGCTTACATTGGTGAAGGTTTGAGTGAAACCAATGATTTCTCCATCATTGTGATCTACTTCTGTGTCATCGTGGCTGTGTTCTGCTGTGGTTATTTGACTTTCAATTTTATAATCTTCAATACGTGCGCCAAGTTCAACTGTAACGTCACCAAATTCACGTTCTTCTAGTAAATATATAGCGTGTGTTGTTGTTACACTGGCTGGCGTAAATGCTTCTTCTCCAACTGCGTCGTAATCAGAGTCACTATAGTGATAGCCGATCATACCATGCCAATCAGCTAGTTTATGCTCTACATTTAAACGAGCTTCAGTTGTTTGGTTAGTAAATGTAGTGCCAATTTCACCATCTTCAATTTCGCTGTGTGAGTAATCGGTATAGCCAACGCGAAGGTTAACAGTTTCAATCCAGTTGTTATGTAGAGCGTAACTTACTAGACCTTGCCAGCGGTCTTGTTTTAAATGTGCAAACACCGGTATTTCAGCTTCTAATTCGTCTGCATGCTCTTCTTCGGTTTCTGCTTCATCATGATCGTGGTCATGTTCGTGTTCATGGCTATGATCGTGACCTGGAATTCCGTAATCAGTTTCTATATTGCCATACGATAAACCAACTGTTAAATGCTCCCCAACGTAGCTAGTACCAAAGTTAACAGTTTCACTATCAATAAAGGTATTTTCAACTGAGTTCTCAATTTCTACATCGCCATCGTCATCTGCAATGGTAAAAGTAGGGGTTTGGTAATCATCACCTGTGCGTTTAGTGCCATCAAAATGAAAATTAAAATTGTTATAGCCACTTTCTAATTTAGCAGCGTAAGTATTGGCGTTTGATACAGTATCGTGACTGTACTCTGCAGCGCCTGTTAACTCATTTATATTGCTGGTAGGAATGCGGTTGTCTACTACGTTAACAACGCCGCCTATAGCGCCTGAGCCATATAGTAGGGTGCTTGGACCTCGTAAAACTTCAATTTGCTCAGCCGCTAAAGTATCGTTTGATGTAGCATGGTCAGGACCAATACGTGATGCATCACTGCTGTCTAATCCATTTTGCATTATTTTAACGCGAGGACCACCTAAACCACGAATGATTGGGCTTGATGAAACAGGACCAAAATAACTAGCGTTAACACCTGGCAAGCCTTTAAGTGTTTCACCAAGTGTAGGCTTTGATTTGTTTTTAAGTTCATCCCCAGATAATACACTGACCGGAGAAATCATTTCTAAGCTATTTTTATGAAGAGCAGACGCATACACAACAACTGTTTCTACTGACGTTGGCTTAAGCGACACCATGACATTATTTGAAGAGTCTGTTACGTCAATACGAGAGTCAATATAATTGTCTTTGCTAATGTGTAATTGACTTGCAGTGTCTACGTTAATGGTAAACTCACCAAGCTCATTACTTTTAACGCTTTGTGTTTTACCATGTATATGGATAGTTGCATTTTTAATTGGTTGATTTTTGTCATCCATTACTTTGCCATTAACAGTGGCTGCAAGCGCAGAATGAGAACATAAAACAGAAAAAAGGGCAGAGGAAATTAATGTTAACTTTGTCATGAATATAAAGGTTCGCGGTTACTATGTTGTGATATAATATAACATCAGATAAACATTCGATCAATGGATGTTATAGTATAACTTTATATTTTTATAAAAGGTCAAAATTAATACCGTTGAGTAAATCATTTAATGTTTTAAGGGCACTAAGTTCATAGAAACTATGTATTTGAGATGTGAGCGCTTAAATAACTTCTTTTCGATATTGTCACTTCACAACTTATTTTGGGTAACAGTGCTCAGCACTCAAGTATGCACTCTTTAGCAATCAAAATTACCTCACTAAATATTGTTTAATTAAATGTTATACGTTTTATTACTCATATCTTTTTTATCACACCCTGTAGTTAGCCCAATTATTTAATATGGTTAAGCACGCAAAATAGCTAACTAAGCTAACGCTGTATATGTGTTGACTGACTTTATTATAAAAGTCATAATTCCGATGCAAAAATCAATAAAACACCATTAAATACTGATTATTGAACGTATAGACTAAATATTCTCAGTATGGCAATCCCTTTTTGCTCATTATCTTATCGCTTTAAATTTAAAAATAGGTCTTATGAATTATTATATTAATCGTGATTGTTATGTTTATTTAGATCGGTTTGATAACCAGTTTATTTATTCGAACACGGGGGAACCAGCAGAGTTAGTACTTCCTTTAGAAATTACTATTTTGGAAGAAGACTGCGTGTTGTATGAAAATGATACCGAGTCGATGATTGATTACTCGCCAACCACGCTTGGCTATTATTGGGTTAATGGTAATCAATGTATAAGAACCAAAGAGGGGCTAGTGTTTGAGCCTGTCGAATGTGAAGCTCAAGCTGTGCAATTTATTTTAAAGGATGGTGAGTTACACGGGGAAAAAATAAATAGCTCACTTTCAACAAATCCCACAGGCTATTCAAGTTATTACTTCAGCTCTATTAAGGGAGCTAAAGCAATTGTTAATAAAAATGAATTAGACGAGTATACACTTGAGATTAATGGTAAAAAACATCCTATTTGGCTCGGCGAACTTGAGTTTTGTTACACAATAAATGAACAAACAGGGTTTAATAAAGTAGGAGGGGAGATTAATTACCACGGTGAAAAACTATCAACCGTCTTTATCGATACATTCACTGTCCTTGATTTTAATTACGCGAAGGATGCACATTCGGTATTTTGTGGGAACCAGATAATAGCGGATGCTGACTTAAATACCTTTGAAGTGATTACAATGACGCTCGCTAAAGATAAAAACAACCTCTACAGTTTTAGCGAAATTATTGAATTGGCAGACCCCACAACGTTTGAAATTATTGACGGAAAAAACTCTAACGCTTTCGAACTTTATGCGAAAGACAAAAATACCGTTTATTACCTTAGTAAAGCCATTCTAGAAGCTGATTTAGAAACCTTTTATATTATCAATGCAGAATACTCTGCTGATAAAAATTGGGTATATCGTTCAGGGATGCGTATTCCATCGTTAGATGCCAACAGCTTTGAGTATGTTTCAGTTTTTTACGTTAAAGATAAAAATGGAATATACAGCACAGACATGTATACAAGCTTCATCACCAAAAATAGTGACGATTTTATAGATCATGGTTATGAGTACTTCTCTTGTAATGGTGTTGTTTATTGGGAAGATTGTACACAAGAGCTAAGTACCGCTATTGCATCATTTGAATCGATTGATTACAACTGGGCAAAAAATGATACTCACATATTTTATCGCAATAAATTAGTTTATGAAGGTGATTGCTCTAATGTAAACATGATTGATGAGCTTATTATTACAGCGAATGAGAGTGTAATAACTAATAATGGTCTGATTAAAGGAGCTGTTGCTTCAAAGTGGGAGTTACTCACAAACGGTTTTTATCGTTCAGGTAGTCAGCTTTTTTATCGCGAAGAGTTTATTGAAATGGGCGATTCTGATACGTTTGAGAAAATTGATGAATGGCGTTTTAAAGATAAAAGTAATGTGTATATTATTGATAGTCATTTTTATACGTTATCAACAATCTCGTGTGATGATACCGACGAGATTGTTATCGTAGATGACAATTTTCTTAAAATTAAAAGCAAAGTCTACTTTTATGATGAGGAAATAGTTGGAGCACAGCCAGACACATTCGTAGCGTTAGAATATGGATTTTCACGCGATAAAAAAGCTGTTTTTAATAATGAGAATAAATTATCAAAGTTAGATCCAAACAATATCACTATTATTAACCCCTTTATTATCCATGATTTAAACAACTTATATTACAACCAAACGTTACTTAATATTAATGTTAGTCAATTTGAACACCTATCCGAATATATTTTAAAGGATGAAAATAACGTTTATTTTCAAGATACGCTTATAGAGGGGGCTTGCGCATTAACATATGAGCTATGTGGGACGTTTTTTCAAAAAGATAAACTTTATGTGTACCACAACAGTAAACGATTAAACCTTACTGCCTCTCAAACTGTATTTAAAAGTGAAGTATTTGCTTTAGATTTTGAACGAGTGTATTTCATAGATGAAGAGATTATTGGAGGTGATATAACATCGTTTGAAATAATTAAAGACTCGCTATCTAAAGATAAAAATCATGTTTATTACAGAGAAAAAATCATAGAGAAAGCGGACCCCTCAAGCTTTAAAATAATGGGGTATAGCCAATTTATGGATAAAAACCATATTTATCATATGGAAAATGGGCATGTACACATTACTGAGTAGCCTGAACTCGAAATAAACCTCTTAATGAGAGGTTAAATATAATAATGGGCTATGTATCGAATGATATAAATTTTTGTTTTAAAAGGATGTAATTATTAAGTTTATAGCTGTAATTTTAATTGGACCATTGGCTTTATTTCCTGCTGGGATGTTACTCGCCATTGTATTCACATTATTTGGAGTTCAATCTTCAAAAGATTATGTAGAAGCGATACTCTTTTCTATGGGTTTAGTTGGAGGGACTCTATTTTATGTGTATTTCGCATTAGTAATTTATGGTTTACCAATTGTATTATTGTTAAAGAAGTTTGGTGTTTTCAATCTTCAAATGGTTTTAACAGCAAGTGTAGCGCCACTTATTTTAAGTGCGTTACTGAGCTGGGATGGGCAGATTAGAACCTTATTTGTAATATGCTATGGCGCTCTTACAGTTGCTCTTGGATGTTGGTTTATATATAAATGGGTATATAGAAAAAGCCTCAAGTTGAATGATGAAAGCAATCTCAAGTAGCTTTTTATAACGGTTGTTTTTTATCTGTTTTATTAGTTATGAGCGGCTATAGATCATTATTACATCAAGTTTGTTTTGTGCTCTAACATGATTTTTTATATCTATTGGTTCTATCATTTCGCACTCATCTCTTACCATTTCAGATATTAAACTAGGGTAGTGACGACAGTCCTCTGGTCTGTCGAGATATATGCTGCACGTGTACATATTTTTAGCGAGTGGATCTTTTTTAGGCGCAACTTCTAAAAAAGGACAAGTCGCTAATCTTAAGCCTGAACTGGGATCAAACCAAATTTCGTCATTTTTGACGTACTCAAAAATTTCTGGATTAAATAATTCCCATAAATCTATTTCGTCTTGTGAAGCACTTAAATCGCCACCACCGTACTTAATACAGCATTTACCACATTGATTGCATTCTTTCATAGTTTACTTGGCTGCTTACAGGCTAAGGTAGGCTATAAGTGTAGCATTTAAGTCATTTAATAATGCTAATGAAATTCAATAATTAGGGCTTAATTTTTATAGTGAACAAGGAACATAAGAAACATGCTGTTACGCTTTAAGGTGAGCTTAACAACTTAAATTTTAGTTATGTTTGCTACTGTGTTTGTACTGACAGTACTAGGGCGTGTATCCAGATGAAAGAAAATATAAACAAGCTCAAAGTAGAGTTAAATACAAAATTCAATGAAAAGTTAGCGTATTGGAATAACTTAAAAAGTAAAAAAGCGAAGATCGCTATAATAGCGCTGTGCATGGGTATTATTTGCTTAAAAATATTTACCACTATTTTTACGGTTGATTGGCTAACTGATATGCTTGGTAGCTAGGTTGGAGCCTTAATTTGCGTTTATGGATTTGTTCAACACGATACTATTTTAATTAGATGTGTTAATTTTTGGTGTGTGGTGTGTTTAACCTCTACGCGAGGTTCATTATTACTGTATTATTACGCTAACTAACAAATTAGATAGCAGTTGTTTAAAACTATTTTATAACGACTGTAATAAAACATTTATTGCTAAATTATATGAGTAGATTAATTTAGTGGTACATAAAAAGGTAATTAGTAATGATGAACACCAAAGTATACAAAGCAGTACATGATTTAGCTGAAGATTTAATGGCTGCGGCTAATAAAAATGATACAAAAAAATTCGAACTCCTTTATGAGCAATTAAAAGCAATTTGTATTGAAAACGAAAATACACCAAAAGACCATCCTGTACAGTGGGAAACCTTAGCCGATTTTACCGAAGAGCTAGAAGAGGCGATTATCGGTTACGAAAAAGCATTACAAAAGTCGATTGAGATTAACAATAAAGATCACATGTCATCGGTTGCTTTTTCAATGGCAACTTTACAGCTTGAATTAGGTCAAAAAGAAGAAGCGATTAAAAATCTTCAAAATGCAAAAATTAGCGCCAATAAAATTGCAGATAAAGAACTTAAAGCCGAAATACACGATTTGCTAGAGTCGCTAGTTGAAGAAGAAGGTTAAGCCTATTTGGTTAGGGCGTATTGACCTTAAAATTAACCAATAAAAAAGCGCTGGTGGTTTATATCCCCAGCGCTTTTGTATGTGTATTACAAAATAAATTACTTTTGTGTGTTTTTAAGAGCCAATTTATCCATAAAATTGACGATATACTTTGCGACTTCAACTGGTTTTTCTTCAACAGTAAAGTGCCCAGAATCAAGTAAGTGCAGCTCAGCGTTTGGCACATCTTTTAAATATGCTTTTGCACCTTGTGCTATAAATGCAGGATCGTTTTTACCCCATACAATTAACGTAGGTGGCTGATGCTCCCTCAAATATGCTTGCCATTTAGGGTAGTCGAGTAAATTGTTGTAGTAATCTTGTAGTAGTTGCACCTGAATTAATCGGTCAGTTTTTGTTTGTAAAAAATGAAGATCGTGAGTCCAACTATCGGGGTTCATTATTTGAGTATTATTTTGCACATCACGTAAATATTGTTTATTAATGATGGCTTGCTCTGAAGTAAATGAGTACAACTTTGCTTGTTGTTCTTGTGATTTATCTTGATTGGCTGTTTTAAAAAATGCTTGCCTTGCAGGTGTTAAACCTTCCAAATACGCATTACCATTTTGTACGATAAGTGCATCGAGTTTATTAGGGTTATTTAAAAGCATTCTAAAACCTACTGGTGCTCCGAAGTCTTGTATGTAAAGGCTATAGTTGTTTACCTCAAGCTTATTGAGTAACCCATCTACATATTTAGCAAGTAAATCAAACGTGTATTTTTGTTTATCAGGGCTTGGGCGTGCGCTATAACCAGAACCTAAATAGTCAGGCGCTATTACGTGGTAGCGCCCAGATAAAAGAGGAATTAGCTCTCGGTAGCTATGTGACGACGATGGATAACCATGTAATAAAACAATAGTTTGTTTATGTTGTGTACCAGCTTCTCGATAGAAGATTTTTTTACCATTTACGTTTGCATATTTGTAAGTGGTTTTTGAAGGCCATACAGCATCAGCGGCATACACTTTGGCGGTTAGTGTAGACATAGAAACTAGTAAAAACACAATGAATGAAATGATGTGAGCAGGTTTTATTTTAAAGTTTTTTTGTATATCTGGGTGCATAAGTAAACTCGTTATTTTTGGTAATGACGCTTTATTAATTTACCAGACCTGTTATTTACACAATTATATTCAGTTAATAGTGTTCAAGTTATTATAACTAATAGGAATACAGTAATAGTATGTGTGATTTTAGAACGTACTATCAAGTATACAGTGGGTTAGGGCGTCAGTTCTTTATTGGCAGCTTTTTTGCAATTGAAATAACTTATTAAATAAACCGCTATTGGAATAGTTGGGCTTAGTAAAACATGGGGGTTATAATAGACGTCTCGTTCGCCATAAAAACAAAAATATAAAACGGCGGCGAGTATTGAGGGTAGGGGAAAGATGATTGCACCGTGCCCAAAAGCAGCAAAAATTGTCCACGAAAAAACACTAGGCTAAAGCACTGCTCTAATATAGGCTCCTTTATTTGTTGATTTCGCGGTTTTAGCGTAATTACGCGCGATAAAGTAAGATATTACTGTTGGAAATAAAATTAAAATGATGTTCAGTGTTATAAGTATAAGCACAGTGATTCAATTCCTTTTGATATTATTTTTATAGTCAGTTTTTAAAGCGGTGATTTGCTCAACCTCATCTGCTGTTAATGCTTGATATAACCTAGGATAAGACCAGCCATAGCCCCACCTAAACGTGGTTGGTATAAAAGGGCTTCCACCAATACGAACCCCAGCAAGCATTAGATTAGCTATATGTATCTCGCCTACATCAGCAACACACTGCTGTAATACTTTATCTGCTTTTAAACGTTCCTCGTACGTACCACCTTGCCAATAGGCATAGTCATGCGCTGTGCAGCACGCCAACCAGAGCTTTTTATGTTGTATGGTTCCATCAGGGAATGAGCTACACCCATCTGATGTAAAGGGTTTTATATTTTCAGCATTAGCTGTACCAGAAAGTAAGATTAGTAAAAGGCTTGCACATAAACGCATTGTGTTAATACTCAAATTTACGTATGTAAGGTTAATTTATACATAAGTGATTTAGTTACGATTTTAGTTACAAATAATAACAGTTTTTTAAGCATAAAAAAGACGCCTAACTATCTAGGAACTGTTTATTTTTCTACGTTGAGATTATGAGCATAGAGTTTGGTTTTAAGGTAAACCACGTCTATTTTATGTGCCTACTCCCAGTACATGGCAAATACGCGTTGTTTTTAAATTAAACCGAGGGGTGATTAACGTTTTTAAATTTTAAAAAGAGAGATTCGTTAATTTACTTTTGTTATTATTAATTTGTTGGCTTACAGAATGTGTACAGCGTTAAGTTAGTATTTTGGAGAATGGACGTGCTCAAGCAAATAGAACAATGGATTGATGCAACAAATATCAAACATAAAAACCAAAGAATTAGCTGTGAAAAGTTTAGCCGTGAGTTTGGAGGGTTTTATCCTATCGAATTTTTAAAAAATGCATTTTATGTTGTTGTTGATAAAATACCAAAACCTGATTTTCCAGCCCTACGAGAAATGGGCCTAGGCGATTTTGTAGATATGGATGCCGCAGGAATTACGTATAAAAATACATATTATATGCTTCCTCACGTTGCCGAAAACTTAAGGGTTCATTTTCATGAACTCGTTCATGTGGCGCAGTGGCATGAACTTGGAGCAGATGCGTTTATGCTACGTTATATTACCGAAATTCAACATGTTGGGTATAACGACGCACAGCTCGAAAAAATGGCATACGATCTTGATGAGCACTTTGTTAATAATGGCGACAAAATAGATGTACCTAAACACGTAGCTCAGACACTTTAGTTAAACTGCTGAGATTTAATCGTAGGTTTAAAGGAATTTATATGAACAGAATTATTGGATATTTACTCACCTTAGTGTGCATTAATGCTAATGCAGCATCGTTTGATGAAGAAATTGTTACGGCTTTACTCGAGCGTACAACGCATAATGTTACCTATGACGGCGCTTATCGCTCAATTGATTACCCCGGTGGTGATGTACCTGAGAATAAAGGTGTGTGCACCGATGTAATAATTAGAACTTATAGAAAGTTAGGTGTTGATTTACAAAAGCTTGTGCACGAAGACATGCAAAAAAACTTTTCGCAGTATCCATCTAAACGTATTTGGGGTTTAACTAGACCGGATAAAAATATAGATCACCGACGCGTACCAAACTTACAAGCGTACTTTACCCGCCATGCAAATGTATTAAGCAAGTCAAGTAAAGTGAGTGACTATAAAACGGGCGATATAGTAACGTGGATGTTACCAGGTAATTTACCTCATATAGGGATGGTGATTGATGAGTTATCTCAAGATACGGGTAACCCACTTATTGTGCATAATATAGGGCGTGGTCCGCAAAAAAGCGATATGCTTTTTGATTACAAAATTACAGGACATTATCGGTTCGTTCCAAAAGAATACGAGTAACAACACTACAAATGTAGGTTAATTTAGTCTCTTTTTTATAAATAACGTGAGTTCAAGTATCAAAAGCTCCTAGTATAAAAAGAAAATAAAGGAAAATATAAGTGAAAGAAAATAATAAAGGGATTTATTTAAAAGATACTCGCTTAGCACCCAAAGTGCTTAATTTATTAATGAGTGTTTTTTTTGGAGCCTTAGGCACCGCCTTATTTAGTGCCATAGCTTATTGGACTAACAACATTAATATAGAAGCCCACGACTATATTAGTTTTAGCGTTGTGCTTAGTCTTTTTTTACTCATTTTAAATGTGTTTGGCGTTATAGTATGGAAGCAACCTAAATGGTTAATAGGCAGTCTAAATACGATAATCACGTATGCTAAGCAAAAAAAATTAGCATTTTTTAGCGGCGTATTAATACTTTTACTTATTATTATTGGTTATTGCGTTTATATTTCACTACCTCAACCTGTTAGCTATAAAGCAAGTCATTTTTCTCCTTCGGTTACCACCTTGTCGGATGTACTTACACCAGAACCACTTTATATCGATTTTACACCTATTTTAGAGGGAGTAGAAAATACAGAGTCAGTTTCTTACTCTGTTGCAAAACTAGACCTAATAGGTAAAAAAATACCTAAAGGTATACAGGTCAGCCCTGAGTTAGTAGGTCAATGGAGTTGGAATAGTGAAAGCCAGCTTAAATTTATACCAAAACAAGATTGGTCAGCAGGCCAAGAGTATGAAGTTAGTTTTAGTGAGTCTATTTTTAAAGCAGACATAAAACTAAGTGATGATGAACATGTATTTAAAACGCCTGATTTTGAGTTATCACTAAGCACACTTGCTTTTTACCAAGATCCTAAAACTAAAAATAGTCATAAAGTTGTAGCTACATTAATAGCAACTCACCCTACAGATGTAGACAGTGTAAAAAGTCATTTAAAACTAACGCAGTCATTTACTAAAAATAATAAAAGCGAAGTTAAGCCATATAAATTTGATGTTACTTATGACAAACACCAACGAGAAATTTATATTACGTCTGAGCCAATACAAATCCAAGACACCGAAAGTTATATGTATTTTACACTTGATAGCGGCGTAAAACCGGTTGTTGGTTCATCAAAAACAGACACTGGCATTAAAGAGTCGGTGTTGATCCCAAGTGTAAATAGTTTTTTTAGAATTAATACTGCCGATGTACTGATGGTAAAGAATGCTGAAGGGGAGCCCGAACAAACGTTTGTTTTGGATTTTACTGATGAAATTGCCTCACAAGATGTTATTAATAAAACAACGGCTTATATATTACCTAACACAGATTCAAAAGGTGAAGGTAAGTACTGGAGCAGTGCACGAGAGATCACTAATGCGGTACTTAAAAAGTTAGAAAAAATTACGTTAAAAGCAATTCCTTCGGCGCAAGATACGGCTAAGTTACACAGTTTTACGTTTGACGCACCTCAAAACCGACAGATTTATATTCGTGTTGATAAAGGGCTAAAATCGACAAGTGATTTTATTATGGTAAATGCGTACGACAGTATTTTAAGTACGCCTGAGTATCCTACCGAAGTAAATATTATGTCTGACGGTGCTATTTTATCTAAAAATGGTGACCATAAATTATCGTTTTTAACACGAGGTGTAAACGCACTTCAGGTTAAAGTAGGTAAAGTACCAGCTAATCAAATTAATCATCTTATAAGCCAGACTAGTGGCGATATTGCTAATCCTGAATTTAATAGTTATTACTTTACTGCTGAAAATATAAGTGATGTTTTTACCAGACAGATTTATTTAAAAACAGAGCACCCTAAAAAAGCGGTTTACTCATCTATCGATTTGAGCAATGAATATAACGAGTCACTTGAATTAGGGTTGTTTTTTATAAACGCTCAAGCTTTAAATACACAAGACAACTACGTATATGGACCTGAAGAAAAACGACTGATCCTTATTACTGATTTAGGTATTTTGGTAAAAAATAATGCAGATGGATCGCGTGATATATTTGTACAGTCTATTGAAACAGGTAAGCCTATTGCAAAAGCAAAAGTGTCGTTACTGGGTAAAAATGGATTAGTTATTTTAAATACTAAAACAGACTCTAAAGGACAC
The DNA here is from genome assembly GCF_000498095.1 of Pseudoalteromonas sp. TB64. Taxonomy (GTDB): domain Bacteria; phylum Pseudomonadota; class Gammaproteobacteria; order Enterobacterales; family Alteromonadaceae; genus Pseudoalteromonas. Next base: position 40,639 of record NZ_AUTQ01000260.1, on the reverse strand, counting down.
GCGTTTTTTGACGACACAACGTGGTTTACAGAAGATCAATCTCCCGTTGCTTTTGTAGTCGAAACTAAAAATGACACGTCTTTTATTCCTTATAATCGCAATGCTCGCACAGTTAACTATTCTCGTTTTGATATTGGTGGAGTAAGCACTGGCAGTAACGCAAATAATCAGATTGATGCGTTTGTATTTTCAGATCGCGGAATTTACAGACCTGGTGATAACGTTAACCTTGCAGCCATTGTTAAACAGCAACACTTTACAAGGTTAGGTGATATACCACTAGAACTTGAAATAACAGATCCTAAAGGCTCTACTGTATTTAAAAAACGTGTAAGTTTAGACAAGTACGGCTTACTCGATTTTAATTTTAAAACACAAAGTAGTGCTAATACGGGCACTTATTATGTCTCTGTACAGCTTATTAAAGATTACGGTCGAGATCAGCTGGGCAGTGCGAGTTTTAAAGTAGAAGAGTTTGTGCCTGATAGATTAAAAATTAATAGCGAGTTCTCTTTACCATCTGCAAAAGGCTGGATCAGTGCGGCACAATTTAAAGCATTAGTAAGCCTTCAAAACTTATTTGGTACACCAGCACAAAATAGACGTATTACTGCGGCTATACGTTTATCGCCAGCGGGCTTTTATTTTAATGAATATAAAGATTATGTGTTTTCTGATCCCAATAGTCAGGGACAAAATATTAGACACAGTTATGATCCATTAGATGAAACGAAAACAGACGTCGAAGGTAAAGCTAAATTTGATATAGACCTATCTCGTTATGAGGCCGGTACATACCAATTAAATTTTGCTGTTCAGGGATATGAAGAAGGCGGTGGTCGAAGTGTAAGAGCAAACAGTACCGTGCTTGTTTCACCGGTTGAACAGTTGGTTGGTTACAAAGCCGATGGCGATTTAAGTTACATATCAAAATATTCGAAACGGGCTGTAAGATTTATTAATATTAATTCAAGCGAAGAACAAGTTGCTCGCGATGAATTATCATTAAAACTAATTGAACAACAATATGTATCTACGCTTGTCCAACAAAATAACGGTACTTATAAATATCAATCTGTACAAAAAAATAAGCTTATTAGTACTGATACGTTTTACATTAGTGAAGAAGGTGCAGATTATGCGTTACCAACAGATAACCCAGGTAGTTATTTAGTTGAGCTAGTTGATAGCAAAGATAACACGGTGAGTCGTGTGTCGTTCACGGTAACAGGTACAGGCAATATTGCGGGAAAACTTGAAAAAAATGCTGAATTACAAATTCAATTAAACAAGAAAGATTATAAACCTGGCGAAGAGATTGAAATAAGCATTGTTGCTTCTTATACAGGCTCGGGTTTAATAACCATTGAAACGAATAAAGTACATGCTTTTAAATGGTTTGATAGTAAAACAACAAGCAGTATCCAAACTATTAAGTTACCTAAAAATATAGAAGGTAATGCGTATATTAATGTCTCTTTTGTGCGAAGTTTAGAGTCGAAAGAAATATTCACAAGCCCATTAAGCTATGCGGTTAAACCATTTTTTATTGACCGTAGTAAACGACAAATAAAATTAGATCTAAACGTACCCGACAAAGTAAAACCAGGCGACGATTTAGTTATTTCGTATCGTTCAGATACGCCTTCGCGGTTAATTATATTTGCTGTTGATGAAGGTATTTTACAAGTTGCAAAATATCAAACGCCTAATCCATTAAATCACTTTTTACAAAAACGTGCGTTAGAAGTAGGCACAATGCAAATAGTCGATCTTATTTTACCTGAATTTAAACTAATTCAAGAACTTGCTGCCGCTGGTGGCGGCTCTGCTGAAGCGATGGCAATGAGCAGAAAAAGTAAGCAGCTTAATCCGTTTTCTCGTAAAGTACAAAAGCCAGTCGCATTTTGGTCTGGTATTTTAGCCGCAGATACTAAAACTAAAGAGCATACGTTTACTATTCCTGACACCTTTGCGGGTCAATTGCGTGTTATGGCTATTGCAGTAAACGATGTTGGTGTGAGCGTTAAAGAAAATAAGACGCTTGTAAGAGGTCCGTTCGTATTAACGCCAAATTCACTGACTACAGCAGCACCGGGAGATGAGTTTGATATTACGCTAGGTGTTGCTAATGGTGTAGAGGGCTCTGGTAAGCAGCTGCCAATTTTAGTAAATGCGCTTACATCAAGTAATCTTGAAATAGTAAGCGATACTCAATCAACTTTAAATATTGATGAAAATTCAGAAGGTAAATTAACCTTTAGAGTTAAAGTGCTGGATAAACTAGGCGCAGCATCCGTTACTTTTACTGCGGTGTCGGGTAAACACGAAAGCCAACGAACAGCGACTTTAAGTGTTCGTCCTGCGGTTGCTTTTGTGAGTAGTTTTGATAGTGGCTTTACTGAATCAGGTCAAAAGAATATTGATATTTCAAGGCAGTTATACCCTAATTTAGCGCAAAGTAATATTACAGCTTCGCAAAGTCCGCGTGCTTTGGTAGATGGATTAATAAGCTATTTAGATAACTTTCCTCATATGTGTACTGAACAAGTGGTCAGTAGTGTTTTTCCGGTACTTAGTAATTTAGAACACCCGAGTTATATGGGAGATGTATCTTATAAACACACACGTATAAATAACCTAATTGACACACTGCGTAAACGTCAGTTGCCTGATGGTAGCTTTATGCTTTGGCCGGGTAATACAAGTACATCAGTTTATTCCTCTCTTTATGTGATGCACTTTTTATTGGACGCTAAAGAAGCTGGCTTATCGGTACCTAATGATATGTGGGTTAATGGTATTGAAGGCGTGCGTAATATAGCGAGTGGCTCGTTGGCAACAAACGACAGAAACCGCGCTTATGCAATTTATTTACTGACTCGCCAAGGTGAGGTAACAACAAATTACTTATCTGACCTAGAAAAAAGTGTTAACGCCAATACCAGTAAAGCATGGCAACAAGATATATCATCTGCTTTTATGGGAGCTACTTATCAACTAATGCAAGCGAGCGATAAAGCACAAGCATTAATAAATGGTTATAAAATAGGGCAAGACACTAAACAAGATAACTGGGGAGCTTACGACTCTCGCCTTGCGCACGATGGGCAGTATATTTACCTTTTATCAAAGCATTTCCCTGAGCGTTTAAAACAGCTAACAAAAAATGATTTTTTTAGTGTTGTAGAACCTATCTTTGAAGGACGTTACAACACGTTGTCGTCTGCTTGGTCAGTACTTGCGATGGATGCTTATTCAAAAGAAGTACTAGCACAAGCACAGCCAGAAGATGTAAAAATAACGGCGACAATGAAAGACGGTACAGTAGATGAGCTAGCTATAACTAAGTCACCTTACCCTAAAGCATCATTTTCAACGGATACAAAAAAGCTTGATGTATCAGCAGCACCTCGTTCTTTTTATATGATGAGCCAATCTGGGTTTGATGCAAACGTACCACAAGAAGCATTAAGTATTGGCTTAGAAGTAACAAGAGAGTATCAAGACGACGAGGGTAATGTTGTGTCGAGTGCTCTGCAAGGTAAAGAGCTTAACGTGGTACTACGAGTTCGTAGCACAACAGGTAGAAATATTTCGGATGTGGCTGTAATTGACTTACTTCCTGGTGGTTTTGAAGTACTACGAGACAGTGTGCGTAGTAATTACAACCGCTGGAAGTCTGACTATAAAGATATTCGAGAAGACCGAATTGTATTTTATGGCAGCTTTGGTGACAGCATGACAGAGCTTACCTATAAAGTTAAAGTGACAGCTTCAGGGAGTTTTGTTGTGCCGGCAGCTTATGCAGAATCTATGTATGATTTAAGCGTAAAAGCGCATTCTAAAGCAGGTCGTTTTGATGTTATTGCGGCTAAATAAAAAATACCGTTTTATAATTAAAACGATATTTTTTACAACAGCATTGCTTGCAATGCTGTTGTATTTTTTTGTTCCAAAGCCTGACATTACGCACCCTATTTCTTACTCAACTGCATTTTATGATAGCAGCGGTAAATTGTTACGTTTAAATTTAGCCGCAGATGATCGCTATAGACTATGGACACCCATCGAAAAAATTCCTTTGAGTGTTCAACAAGCAACTTTGTTATATGAAGATCAAGAATTTTATCAGCACATTGGCGTTGATTTTGTTGCTTTAACAAACGCATTTTATACTAGTTATATTAAAAGAAGCCGACGAGTAGGGGCTTCTACCATAACAATGCAAGTAGCACGGCTGCGCTATGGTATGAATACACATGTTATTTTTGGAAAAATTGAACAAATTTTTCGTGCCCTGCAAATAGAGCGTTATTACAGTAAAGAGCAAATACTAGAGGCGTATTTTAATTTAGCGCCTTATGGGTCAAACGTCGAAGGTATTGGTGCGGCAAGTTTAATTTATTTTAAAAAGCCAGCGATTGACCTTAATTTACCTGAGTCATTATTACTTAGCCTAGTACCGCAAAACCCAAGTAAACGAAACCCAGTTAAACAATCGGCTAAAATCGTATTATTAAAAACAAGACAAAAATTATTTGAGCGTTGGCTTGAAGAGCATCCAGAGGATAAAAGCTGGTCAGCGGCTATGCAATTACCCATTAAAGTTTATTCCACCTCAGATCTGCCTTTTGAAGCGCCGCATTTTATTAATAATTTACAAAACGAATACCCACACCTAAAGCCTGGAGAATATAAAACGTCGATAGAGCTTAATTTACAATATTTGTTAGAGCGCCACGCAACAAATTATATAAATCGTAGAAAAAGAGATGGGCTTAATAACACGTCTGCTATTTTATTGAATTATAAAACCATGGAAGTAGTGGCTGAATTGGGCTCTGTTGATTTTTTTAATAACGAGATTAGCGGGCAAGTAAATGGCGTGCGCGCTAAGCGATCGCCAGGTTCGACTCTTAAACCATTTATCTATGCGCTTGCTATAGATGAAGGGCTGATTCATCCATTAACGCTTGTAAAAGATGCCCCCAAACGCTTTGGAGGATATACACCAGAAAACTACGATCAGCAGTTTTTAGGTCCTATATCAGCGACTGATTCACTCGTACTCAGTCGTAATGTGCCAGCAGTTAATTTAATGTATCGCCTAAAAAAAGTAGGTTTGTACGACTTATTAGTTGCTGCGGATATTAAAAAATTAAAACCTAAAGCGTTTTATGGTTTAGCGCTCGCATTAGGTGGTAACGAAGTAACAATGTTGGAACTGGTAAAGCTATATGCAATGTTAGCTAATTTAGGTGTGTACCAAGACGATATTATTTTAAAACAAGAATTAAACAGTGCGAATAAAAACAAAACACAAAAACGATTACTTAGCCCTGAAGCAGCTTATTTAACTCTACAAATGCTGAGCAAAAATAATGCAGTTGATGAAGTCGATTTTCAAAAAGATAGCAGACAAACCTATCCTGTTTATTGGAAAACAGGCACCTCATTTGCTTTTCGAGATGCTTGGTCGGTTGGCATAGTTGGTCCATATGTTTTAGCAACATGGGTCGGAAATTTTTCGGGGGAAGGTCATCCTTCTTATATTGGTCGACAAGCCGCTGCACCTTTATTTTTTGAAATCATACGTTCATTAGAAAGCTACGGACTAATAAAAGGTGATATTAAACGAAGTGGTCTAAATCTTCGAGAAGTGGATATTTGTTCATCAACGGGCGATTTGCCTAATGCTCATTGTCCTAAAACTCAAAAAGGACTTTTCATTGCGGGTAAGTCGCCTATCAAAGTGTCTGACGTACACAGAGAAATTTATATAGATAAAGCATCGGGTTTACGTGCATGCCAATATAATGAAGCTACAACCACAAAAGATATTTATGAATTTTGGTCGTCAGATTTAGTCAGGTTATTTAAACAAGCTGGAATAATAAAGCGCCAACCACCAGAATATTTAGATTCTTGCTCAATTAACGATACAAGTACTTTAGGCTCAGCTCCTACAATTACATCGCCAAGTAGTTTGATTAGCTATACTGTGCGAGCAAGTAAACTTAAGCGAGAGAGCATTCCTTTTTCGGCAACCACAGATACAGACTCACGTGTTTTATATTGGTTTGTAGACAACAGCTTTGTAGGTAAAGTTAAACGAGATACTCCACTATTTTGGCAACCACAAGTAGGAGAATTTGATGTGAAAGTTGTTGATAACCTTGGTCGGAGCGCCTCAGTTGCACTGCGCGTAAAACTTGTGCAGTAAAATAAATGGGCCGTGATCAGGACGCGGAAGCTTTGCTTGATTTTTACTTATTCTTACATGGATGTAAGTTAGTAGAATAACGCAGGAGCAGTTATCGAGCCCACTAGGTTACAAACCTCGCGCCGCAATTTAATCTTCCTTGGATTAAACAAATTTTAATCCACAAAGAACAACACGCCCTAGAATATTATGAGATGTTTTTTATTAATAAATACTGTTTTTATACATACCTTACTTTTTACTCACGTTTATAAATTAACAATTATTCGTCAATTTTTGATTTTAAGCGGTAGTTTAAAAGCAATGTGTTGCAATTAAAGCCTCAAATATTAAAAACTTCCATCTATAAAAACTACTCTCCTTAATAAAACTAAACCCTTAACTTAAATTGCATTTATGTAAATAAGCGGCTTTATTTTGAGGCAGGTATTAACATTGGTTAATAATATGTTTTTCATTAATGAAATTTAAATGCCAACTAGTCTGTCTTACTAGGCTGAAAATAATTATATTTAAAATAGGAATCTCACTTTATGACTATGCGCCAAATTTTCATAATGTTTATGTGTATATCGATTGTATTAATTATAGGTTTAGCTACTTTGTCATTAATTTGGTTATGGACTTTAGTGATTGTAGGACCTGTAATTTTACTCGGTTTGCACGACATATTACAAACCAAGCATTCTATCCGTCGACTATATCCTGTATTTGGACGATTCAGGTACCTACTTGAATCTATTCGACCTGAAATCCAACAATACTTTGTTGAATCAGATACCAGCGGAGCCCCTATTCCTAGGGAGTTTAGATCATTAATTTATCAGCGCGCTAAAGGAGACCGAGATACACGACCTTTTGGTACTATTTTTGATGTTAATCGTGCAGGTTATGAATGGGTTAATCATTCTATGCAGCCTAAGCACCTGACTGATTTTGACCCTCGTGTTAAATTTGGTGGTCCTGATTGTACTAAGCCATACATGTCTTCTGTACTTAATATTTCTGCGATGAGTTACGGAGCATTAAGTAAAAATGCGATTATGTCTCTTAACCGTGGCGCCAAAATAGGTGGTTTTTCGCATAATACAGGCGAAGGGAGCATGAGCCCTTATCATTTAGAGCACGGCGGTGATATTGTGTGGCAAATAGGCACTGGGTATTTTGGGTGTCGAGACGACAACGGTAATTTCAACCCTGAAACGTTTGAAACCAATGCAACTAAAGACGTTGTTAAAATGATTGAAATAAAGCTATCTCAAGGTGCTAAACCTGGGCATGGCGGTATTTTACCTGCGGCTAAATTAACGCAAGAAATTGCAGATATACGCCATGTGCCTATGGGTTCTGATGTTGTTTCACCTCCAGCACATAGTTCTTTTTCAAACCCAACAGAATTAATGCATTTTATTAAACAATTAAGGGGTTTATCTGGAGGAAAACCTGTCGGATTTAAGCTTTGTATAGGACGCAGAGATGAATTTTTAGCAATATGTAAAGCGATGATCACAACGGGCATTACACCCGATTTTATTACGGTTGATGGTGGTGAAGGTGGAACGGGTGCTGCACCAACTGAGATGACAAACTCAGTAGGAACGCCTCTTAAAGATGCTTTAATTTTTGTTAACAACGCTTTAACTGGTTTTGGTGTTAGAAATAAAATACGTATTATTGCGTCAGGTAAGATGCTTTCCGCATTTCATATACTAAGAGCAATGACCTTAGGTGCTGACACTGTTAACTCGGCTCGCGGAATGATGCTTTCATTAGGTTGCATTCAGGCGCGTACTTGTAATACAGATCATTGCCCAACAGGTATAGCTACACAAAACCCATCTCGTAATAAAGCTATAATCGTTACAGATAAATCACAGCGTGTGGCTAACTTTCAGCGTGAAACAGTTAAAAACTTAGTTGAATTAGTAGGTGCTGCTGGTTTAAATGGTGTTGATGAGCTTGAGGCTAAACACTTAAATCGCAGAATTGAAGGTGTGAATATTAAAACCTATCAACAGCTTTATCCTGCACTAAATGAAAATGTACTATTAGATGAAACGTCTATACCAGAAAGTTGGTTATATGATATGGAGCAAGCTAACGCTGCGTCGTGGTAGCTTCTAAATGAATGACTTATTTGGAGCGAGTATTAAAAAGAGAGCAACTCTTTTTAAATGCAGTAAAGATTAGCTATTCATATGTATTGGGGGGCTAGATAAATGCTCGCCAATACAAAACCATATAAATATTAAATGTTATTTAGTTGAACGGTACAGGGCAAGATATGTTGTTTTTTTGCGTTTTTTTATGCGTTTGTTTTTTAGGATATTTGGCTCAAACAACTGGCTTATGCATGGTCAGAGGAGTAAGAGAGTGGAAAGCAGGGAATAAAGAATTTTTATTGGCTATTGTCTTTAGTGGTGTTTTAGCTTGGGTTGCCGCTTTTTTCTCAGATATTACAGATATTAAGTTTAACTTTCAGACATACGCATTAAGTGGCTGGTTTGTTTTTGGCGGGTTAATATTTGGTTTAGGCGCAGCGCTTAATAAAAGTTGCGGGGTATCGACATTGAGTCGATTAGCGCGTGGTGACGTGCGCATGATTGCTACTATTCTAGGTTGGTTAGTCGGGTGGGTAATACTCGCTTACTGGTCCCCAAATATAGAAGAGGTAAAAAGCTCTTTACCAGGAGAAATTAGTTATATACCACTTGTTGTTATTACTTTAACTATTACTGTTTGGGCATTAATTGGTGACAGAAAAAGAAAAAATCTTTGGTTTGGTATGTTAGGTATCGGGCTTCTATCAGGTTTTATTTATTTGTATCAACCTAGGTGGCCACCAAGCGCTTTATTACATCAAATAAGTGCTGCTTTAATCGATGGAAATGAGAGTAACTGGCCTTCGGCCGAGCAATATATGTTTTTTTTAGCGTTGCTATTAGGTATGTTTTTAGCTGCGTGGCGCACCAAAAAATTTATTTTTATCCCTTTTAGTTTTAAGTACCTTACTGAGCATTTACTTGCTGGGACCTTAATGGGGGTTGGTGCCTCAATAGCAATGGGAGGTAATAGTGTACAGTTATTACTAGCACTACCTACTCTTTCTCCTTCAGGCTTTTGTGCTGTGGCAGGTATGCTCTTAGGTATTTGGAGCGGGCACTATATAATAAAATGCTTTAAGTGGGATTAACTGGCAAGTTGAATATTCAATTTAGCTAATTTAGCTCTGAGCGTTGTAGACTCGAGTTCAGATAAATAAGAACAAACACTTTCGGGGTTTTTATTCGTTTTATTTAATGGGTTTAATATCAGCGCTCATTAGAAGCAATATAATTTAGTTGTACTAATTATATGTAAATCAGATATAGATGTGTACTGTAAAGCCATTTTACTATTTAAAATCAATACTTATATCGCCATTAGGTTTGCAGCAACATAGGAGTATCTCGCCTTCGCGTACAAATGCAAGTGGCTCTTCGTTATACTCAACCTTACCCGAAACCAAAGTCGCTCTACAAGCTCCGCAGTAGCCTTCACGGCATTGAAATGCAACGTCTATTTTCATGGATTCTAAGCAGTGTAAAAGAGAAGGGCNCAGCCAGTGTTAAATTCTATACACTGGCTGTTTTCTGCAAGCGTTACACTTGCAGTGATTCTGTCACTCATTATAAATCAAAGTCACCAAATTGTGAGGCATCAACTTGAGAGTCTATTTGACCAACAAGGTATGAACTGATTTCTGCTTCTTGCGGCGCTACTTGCACGTTATCAGACACCAACCATGAGTTAATCCATGGAATTGGGTTACTGCTAGTTTCAAATTGCGCAGGTAAGCCAATGGCAGTCATGCGTGCATTGGTAATGTATTCTACGTATTGACATAAAATGTGCTTGTTTAAGCCAATCATTGAGCCGTCTTTAAATAGGTATTCTGCCCATTCTTTTTCTTGCTCTGCTGCTTCTACAAACATTTGTATGGCTTCGTCACGACACTGGGCTGCAACAATAGCCATTTCTGGGTCGTCTTTGCCATCTTGCATAATATTTAAAATATGCTGCGTACCCGAAAGGTGAAGTGCTTCGTCGCGTGCAATTAATTTAATTATTTTAGCGTTACCTTCCATCAGTTCACGCTCAGCAAATGCAAACGAACATGCAAAGCTTACATAAAAGCGAATGGCTTCTAAAATATTTACCGACATCATTGCAAGGTAAAGTTTCTTTTTAAGCTCAAATAAATTAACGATAACTGTTTTGCCATTAATCTCGTGTTTGCCTTCGCCGTATAAATTGTAAAGCGATACAGAGTTAATTAAATCATCATAGTATCTAGTTACGGCATCAGCACGTTCACTAATTTTATCGTTGCTAACAATGTCATCAAAAATAAGCTCAGGGGCTTGCGTTACATTACGAATAATATGCGTGTATGAACGGCTGTGAATCGTTTCGCTAAATGCCCATGTCTCTATCCATGTTTCAAGCTCAGGTAACGATACAATAGGAAGTAGGGCAACGTTTGGTGAACGACCTTGTACACTATCAAGCAATGTTTGGTATTTTAAGTTGCTTAAAAATATGTGTTTTTCATGATCAGGTAATGCTTGAAAGTCTAAACGGTCTTTACTTACGTCTACTTCTTCAGGACGCCAAAAAAAAGAAAGTTGTTTCTCAATTAACTTTTCAAAAATAGGGTACTTTTGTTGGTCGTAACGAGATACGTTAACTGTTTGGCCAAAGAACATTGGCTCTTGCATTTGATTGTTATGGTTTCGGCTAAAAGTAGTATAAGACATGTTTATCACTCAAAAAAACTATCAGAAAAAGCGGGCTAAATGCCCGCTTAAAATAAAAATTAATAACTATATTTTACACGCGCCGCCTTCACAATCATCATCTTCCACTTCTGGAGTATCTTCTTGTGAATCTGATGCGCCATCACGGGTGTTATGGTAGTACAACGTTTTAACACCTAGTTTGTATGCAGTAAGTAAGTCTTTTAATAAGACTTGCATAGGTACTTTACCGCCTTCGAACTTGTTTGGATCATAATTTGTGTTTGCTGATATTGTTTGGTCAACAAATTTTTGCATTATGCCCACAAGCTGTAAGTAACCATCGTTTGATGGGATGTCCCACAGTAACTCGTAGTTATTTTTTAAGCGTTCATATTCAGGAACAACTTGCTTCAAAATACCGTCTTTACTTGCTTTAACACTAATATGACCACGTGGTGGCTCAATACCATTAGTTGCATTAGAGATTTGCGACGATGTTTCTGATGGCATTAACGCGCTTAATGTTGAGTTACGCATACCGTGCTCTTTAATGCTGGCACGTAATGTATCCCAATCAAGGTGAAGTGGCTCATCACAAATTTTATCTAAATCACGTTTGTACGTATCTGTTGGCATAATGCCTTGTGAATACGTTGTTTCGTTAAACTTAGGACATGCGCCGCGCTCTTTAGCAAGCTCGTTTGATGCTTTCATTAAGTAGTATTGAATCGCTTCAAATGTTTTATGAGTCAGTGCATTTGCGCTGCCATCTGAATAACGCTTACCGTTTTTAGCTAGGTAGTATGCGTAGTTAATTACACCTATTCCTAACGTACGACGACCCATAGTGGCATTTTTTGCAGCCGGTACAGGGTAGTCTTGGAAATCAAGTAAGTTATCAAGTGCGCGTACTGCAAGCTCAGCTAGCTCTTCAAGCTCGTCTAGTGATTCTATTGCACCTAGGTTAAACGCAGACAGTGTACAAAGGGCAATTTCGCCTTCTTCGTCGTTTACGTTATTAAGTGGCTTAGTTGGCAATGCAATTTCTAAACATAAGTTAGATTGGCGAATAGGCGCAACTTTAGCAATGAACGGGCTGTGTGTATTACAGTGATCAACATTTTGTAAATAAATACGACCTGTACTTGCACGCTCTTGCGCAAACATAGAGAAAAGCTCAATGGCTTTAATGCGTTTTTTACGAATAGACTCGTCTTGTTCGTATTTTACGTAAAGCGCATCAAATTCAGCTTGGTCTTCAAAAAATGCATCGTAAAGACCCGGCACATCTGATGGGCTAAATAACGTAATGTAGTCGTCTTTAATTAAACGAGAGTACATTAGTTTATTAAATTGTACGCCGTAATCTAGGTGACGAACACGGTTGTCATCTACACCACGGTTATTTTTAAGCACAAGTAGGTTTTCTACTTCTAAATGCCAAAGCGGGTAAAACAATGTTGCAGCGCCGCCACGTACACCACCTTGCGAGCAGCTTTTAACCGCTGTTTGAAAGTGCTTATAAAAAGGAATACAACCAGTATGGTACGCTTCACCGTTACGAATGTGGCTACCTAGCGCACGAATACGACCCGCATTAATACCTATACCTGCACGTTGTGAAACGTATTTAACAATCGCAGATGATGTTGCATTGATTGAATCAAGGCTATCACCACACTCTATTAATACACATGAACTAAATTGACGTGTTGGGGTACGTACGCCCGCCATAATAGGGGTAGGTAACGAAATTTTGAACAACGATACGGCATCGTAAAAACGCTTAATGTAAGATACGCGTGTTTCACGTGGGTAGTCAGCAAATAAACTCGCCGCTACTAAAATGTATAAAAACTGTGCACTTTCGTAAATTTCGCCAGATACACGGTTTTGAACAAGGTATTTACCTTCTAATTGCTTAACTGCCGCATAGCTGAAATTAAGATCGCGAGAATGATCAAGGTATGCATCAAGCTCGTCTAATTCTTGTTCTGTATAATCAACAAGTAAGTGAGCGTCGTAGCGCTTATCGCCAACCATTTTTGTTACGTGGTCAAATAAACGTGGTGGCTCAAATTGCCCATACGCTTTTTTACGTAAGTGAAATACAGCTAAACGGGCTGATAAGTACTGGTAATCTGGTGATTCTTTTGAAATCTGATCTGCAGCGGCTTTAATAATGGTTTCGTGAATGTCTTTAGTACGAATACCATCGTAAAATTGAATGTGTGACTTTAGTTCAACTTGCGAAACCGAAACGTTATTTAAACCTTCGGCGGCCCATTCAATAACGCGATGGATCTTATCAAGATCAAGTGGCTCTTTACGACCGTCACGTTTGCTTACAGATAACTGTTGGTTCATAGCTTTGCCTGTGTTCCTAGGGAGTTTAGTATTTTGGCCAATGATTTATACCTCGCAATAGCAAGATATATACTCGTTTATTATAATTCTCACCTAATGAGTGAATTTATTGAATAACATTTGGCCACAATATCTGGTGTTGTTCAATTTAGAGATCACAAGATAGTGTGGTCTGAGTCGTTTTGCAAGGGACATAATTGCCCCTATTTGTGGATAACTTTGGGATAACACATTTGTGTTAGTGAGCATTAACCTTTGATCATTCGGTTAAGTTGAAATTTGCAAAAATCAACTAATCATATGCTAAATTTGCGCTTTAAAAAAATAAATTGTAACTGAGTTTTTTATCGACAAACTTTGGCTAAAAACTGACTAGATCACAATATATAGTGTTTATTAATTAACATGGCACTATATATGGTTAAAACCGTCAATAGGACTTTGCCAATTAAAATCGGCTTCCCAACTTAAAACTTCGTTAAGACTTGGCACGTAGCCCCAAAGAGCTGAAGCGGTATGCATACCCGCCGCTTTACCTGCTTGAATGTCACGCTGCGCATCACCAATGTACAAACACCGATTTGGTTTTATACCCATTAGCTTTGCACAATGTAGTAAAGGAAGAGGGGAAGGTTTAGCCTCTTTTAGCGTGTCACCACTTATAATAACCTGCGCATTTTTTAATGCTGGAATAGCAGCCACAAGAGGATCAGTTAGAAAACCAGGCTTGTTAGTCATGATCCCCCACTTAATCTTTTTTTGATCAAGCGCAATAAGTAAAGGCTCAACACCTGCAAAACACGTTGTATGTGTTGCTATGTTTTTAGCGTATTCGTCAATTAATTGCTTTATTAGCTGTGTCTGAGGTTGTTCAACCCACTTATCCTTAAAACCAGCCTCTAAAAGCGCAGCAGCACCATTAGATGCTGCAGGGCGGTATACATCACTTGTTACTTCATCTATGTTTTGCGCACGCAGAACTTTATTTAAAGCGGCGCCTAAATCATCAGCGGTGTCTAGCAGGGTGCCGTCTAAATCAAATAGAAATGCATCGTACTCAACAAGGGGTGATTGAAAGCTAGCCATTAAGCTAACTTCTCAAAATGAAGTATGTAATTTACGCTAACGTCATTATTAAGCGTATATTGCTTTGATAATGGGTTATAAGAGAGTCCAGTGCTTGCACGTACTTTTAAACCTGCTTGCTCTGCCCATGCAATAAGTTGTGCAGGTTTTATAAACTTTTTATGGTCATGTGTGCCTTCAGGTACCATTTTTAAAAGTTTTTCAGCACCAACAATGGCATACAAGTACGCTTTAGGTGTTTTATTTAAGGTTGAAAAAAATACATCGGCACCTGGTTTTGCAAGTGCTGCTACTGAATGAATTATAGAAGCAGGGTCGGGTACGTGCTCTAGCATTTCCATACATGTTATTACGTCATAACGTTCTGGATACTGTGCTGCAAATTCTTCTGCAGGTACTTTTATGTAATCTACACTTACGCCTGTTTCTAAACTATGTAATTTAGCAACGTTTAAAGGCTCTTGACCCATATCGATGCCAGTTACCTTTGCGCCCATACGCGCCATGCTTTGGCTTAAAATACCGCCGCCACAGCCTACATCGAGTGTTTCTTTATCAAATAAGCCTTGGGTTTTATTTGCAATAAAGTCTAAACGTAACGGGTTAATTTCGTGAAGAGGTTTAAATTCTCCATCTAAATCCCACCAACGCTCTGCGATGGCTTCAAATTTTGCTATTTCTGCGTGATCTACATTTTGATGTTCGGTCATAAAATACTTCCTCGTCAATCTGGGGCCATTATATAGGGCAAAATTGATAAATCGCAAAGTTTTGCGCCTGTAAATTAAAATTAATTGTGATAGCATAGTTGTTAGCAATAATAACAAATACTCTTGATACCTAATACCGGGTTGTTGAGAGCAGATACTGAAGGAATGTGATATCAATGACTGATCTCGCCCATGGCATTCAGCCGGTCAATATTGAAGACGAGTTGAAAAACTCCTACTTAGATTACGCAATGAGTGTAATTGTAGGGCGTGCATTACCAGACGTGCGTGACGGCTTAAAGCCGGTTCACCGTCGCGTTTTGTTTGCAATGAATGAGCTTAGTAATGATTGGAACAAGCCTTACAAAAAATCGGCACGTGTTGTCGGTGACGTAATCGGTAAGTACCATCCACACGGCGATAGTGCAGTTTACGACACTATAGTACGTATGGCACAGCCATTCTCACTTCGTTATATGTTAGTAGATGGTCAAGGTAACTTCGGTTCGGTTGATGGTGATTCAGCAGCAGCAATGCGTTATACAGAAGTACGTATGGCAAAAATGTCGCATGAATTATTAGCCGATCTTGAAAAAGAAACGGTTGATTTCGTTCCTAACTACGATGGCACTGAACAAATTCCTGACGTTTTACCAACGAAAGTTCCTAATTTATTAGTGAACGGTTCATCGGGTATTGCGGTAGGTATGGCTACAAATATTCCTCCTCATAACTTAACTGAAGTTGTGAATGGGTGTTTAGCACTTATTTTAAATCCTGAATTAACTATTTTAGAGTTAATGGATTATATCCCGGGTCCTGATTTCCCAACAGCCGCTATTATCAACGGTAAAAAAGGCATAGAGCAAGCCTATTTAACGGGTCGTGGTAAAGTGTATATGCGTGCCCGCGCTGAAATTGAAGTAGATGAAAAAACACATCGTGAAACTATCATCGTTCACGAAATACCTTATCAGGTTAACAAAGCACGTTTGATTGAAAAAATTGCGGAGCTAGTTAAAGATAAAAAAATTGAAGGTATTAGTGCACTTCGTGACGAATCAGATAAAGACGGTATGCGTATCGTTATCGAGATCAAACGTGGTGACGTAGGCGAAGTTATATTAAACAACTTATATGCACAAACTCAGTTACAAACTGTGTTTGGTATGAATATGGTTGCTTTAATTAATAACCAACCTAAGTGTTTTAATCTAAAAGAAATGCTTGAAGAGTTTATTATTCACCGTCGTGAAGTAGTAACTCGTCGTACTGTTTTTGATTTACGCAAAGCGCGCGATCGTGCACATATGCTAGAAGGTTTAGCTATTGCACTTGCAAACATTGACCCTATTATCGAACTTATTCGTAACTCACCTACACCTGCAGAAGCTAAAATTGCTCTAACAGAGCGTTCGTGGGAATTAGGCAATGTTAAATCTATGCTTGAAAAAACAGGCGAAGATAATGTTGCACGCCCAGATTGGCTTGCTGCCGATTTAGGTATTCGTGATGGTCAGTACTTTATTTCTGAGCAACAAGCCCAAGCTATTCTAGATTTACGCTTACATAAGCTAACAGGTCTTGAACACGAAAAAATTATAAGTGAATACCAAACGTTATTAGATTTAATTGCTGAGCTTTTATATATTTTGGCAACGCCAGAGCGCTTAATGGAAGTTATTCGCGATGAGCTTGTTGAAATTAAAGCGCAATATGGTGATGAACGTCGTACTGAAATAAATGCAGCGGCTCACGATATCAGCCTTGAAGATTTAATAACTGAAGAAGACGTTGTTGTAACACTTTCTCACGAAGGTTACGTTAAGTATCAGGCATTATCTGATTACGAAGCACAACGCCGTGGTGGTAAAGGTAAATCAGCAACGAAAATGAAAGATGAAGATTTCATTGAACGTTTATTAGTTGCTAATACCCACGATACTATATTGTGTTTCTCAACAGCCGGTCGTTTATATTGGCTTAAAGTGTACCAGNAAGCCAATTGTTAACTTGTTACCACTTGAAGCAGATGAACGTATTACCGCTATATTGCCAGTACGTGAGTACGCAGAAGATAAATACATCTTTATGGCAACTGCATTTGGTACAGTTAAGAAAACACCATTAACGGCTTATAGCCGACAACGTGCAAGCGGTATTATTGCTGTTAACTTAAATGATGGCGATAGTCTGATTGGTGTTGATATTACCGATGGTAGCAACGAAATTATGTTGTTTACTGACGCAGGTAAAGTTGTACGCTTTAAAGAAGCAGAAGAAACAGCTATTGTTGATGAAGACGGTAATGCGGTTGTAGACGAGAACGGTAACCCTGAAATTAAGTTTAAAGGTGTTCGTCCAATGGGTCGTACAGCAACCGGTGTTCGTGGTATTAAAATGCCAGATCAGCAACGTGTTGTATCGTTAATTGTTCCAAAAACCGATGGTGCTATTTTAACGGTAACCGAAAATGGTTACGGTAAGCGTACGCTACTTGAAGATTACCCATCTAAGAGCCGTGCAACACAAGGTGTTGTATCTATTAAGGTGAGTGAGCGTAACGGTGCTGTTGTTGGTGCTGTGCAAGTTGATGACAACGATGAAATAATGATTATTTCTAATCGTGGTACCTTAGTACGAACTCGCGTTAATGAAGTTTCTACGGTTGGACGTAACACGCAAGGTGTTATTTTGATCAGAACTATTGACGAAGAGCAAGTAGTTGGTTTACAACGTATAGAAGAGATTGAAGTTACTGAAAGTGACTTAATCGATATCGAAGACGTTGAGACAGTTGATACGGTTATTGAAGAAGTAGCGGATGATAATCCACCTTCAGAATAATTGAGATTAAAAAAGCGGCTAAGGCCGCTTTTTTTAATGGTATTGAATAAAACTAATGTAGCCTGCTTGTAGATCAATCAGGCATTTATACAAATTGAATTAAAATGATGATCATTTAATTAGGCTAAATAACCTATTAACAGCGTTAAAAATTTTCAAGTAGAAACACTACATATAAAATTTTATTTTCAAAGCGCTGTTTATTGGTCACTATGATTGAACACTGATTTAATGCAATTCGTATTAATTTTGAATTACTGGAATGAGGCAAAGGTAATGAGTAAATATAATTTTTGTGCGGGACCCGCTATGCTTCCGCAAGCCGTTATGCAAAAAGCACAAAAAGAATTTTTAGATTGGCAAGATTTAGGTGTTTCTGTGATGGAAATAAGCCATCGCAGCAAAGACTTTTTAGCACTAACAGCCAAATGTGAAGCCAGTTTACGTCGCTTAATGAACATTAGTGATGAATTTGAAGTCTTATTTATGCATGGTGGCGGTCGTGGTCAATTTAGTGCAGTACCTTTAAATTTACACCAAGAAGGTAAAACAGCCTTTTATTGCGAGAATGGTGTTTGGTCTAAAAGCGCAAGAGATGAAGCGAGTAAATTTACTCAAACATCTTTTACAGATGTGCGTAATGATGCCGATGGCGAGTTTTCAATTAAAGCAGTTGCTGACTGGGAATTACCAGAAGATGCAGCGTACATCCACTATTGCCCCAATGAAACCGTTGATGGCTTAGAGATTTTTGATGTACCGAGTCATCCAACAGCGCCAATTATTGCTGATATGTCTTCAACTATTTTATCTCGCGAAATAGACGTTAATAAATTTGATTTAATCTATGCTGGAGCACAAAAAAATATTGGTCCGTCGGGTATTTCAATTGTTATTGTGCGCAAAACATTACTTGAACGCGAAGGCTTGCCTAAGCCTGGTATTTTAGATTACGCACTTGAAGCAAAACAGGGCAGTATGTTTAATACGCCACCTACTTTTGCATGGTATTTAGCAGCTGAAGTATTTTCATGGCTTGAAAGCAATGGTGGTGTAAAAGCCATGGAAGTACAAAATATTGCCAAGGCTGAATTACTTTATGATTTTATTGATAACTCTGATTTTTACTCAAATATAGTAGCTAAGCATTGCCGCTCACGTATGAATGTTCCATTTTGGTTGAACGATGAAAGCTTGAATAGCAAATTTGTTGCTCAATCAAATGAAGCAGGTTTACTTGCACTTGAAGGACACAGAATTGTAGGAGGCATGCGCGCTAGTATTTACAACGCAATGCCACTTGAAGGCGTTCAAGCATTAGTTGATTTTATGGCTGCCTTTGCAAAGGAAAACAGCTAATGGAACAACTACGTCTAGAACCAATTTCTCGTGTAAATGGCAGTGTGACATTACCTGGTTCGAAAAGCTTATCGAACCGAATTTTGTTATTAGCAGCACTTGCTAATGGCACCACTGTTGTAGAAAACTTACTTGATAGCGACGATATTCGTCACATGCTGGGCGCATTAAAGTTATTGGGTGTTAATGTTACGCTAAATGACGAACGCACTGTAGCGACTGTTGAGGGTGTTGGCGGTGTATTTAAAACACCTAGTGAGCCATTGTTTTTAGGAAACGCAGGAACCGCTTACCGACCTTTAACCGCTGTACTTGCTGCTGTTGCTGGTGAGTATGAGTTAATTGGCGAACCTCGTATGGAAGAACGACCAATAGGGCATTTAGTTGATGCTCTTCAATCGCTTGGTGGTGATGTTACCTATACTAAACATAAAGACTACCCACCACTTAAAATTGTGGGTGGACAAATTAAGGGCGGCTCAGTTGAAATAGATGGCAGTATTTCAAGCCAATTTTTAACCGCATTACTAATGGCTGCACCTTTGTTTAGTGGCGATACAAATATAAGCATTAAAGGCACTTTGGTTTCTAAACCTTATATTGATATAACCCTTGATGTAATGGCACGTTTTGGCGTTAACGTTGAGCACAGTAATTATGCAACTTTTAATGTTAAAGGTGGTCAACAGTATCAATCACTAGATCGTATTATGGTTGAGGGCGATGCGTCTTCTGCTTCTTACTTTGTTGCAGCCGCTGCGATAGCGGGTGGTGAAATTGAGATTAAAGGTGTAGGGGCAAAATCAGTTCAGGGTGATATAGGTTTTGCTAAAGTAATGGAGCAGGTTGGTGCAAAAATAGATTGGTATGATGAGCGTCTAGTTGTCCGTAAAGGAGAATTAAACGGTGTTGATATCGATGCTAATGCAATTCCAGATGCAGCCATGACACTTGCAACGGTTGCTCTATTTGCTAAAGGTCCAACCGCGATTAGAAATATTTATAATTGGCGTGTAAAAGAAACAGATCGGTTGTATGCAATGGCTACTGAGCTTAGAAAAGTAGGTGCTGAGGTAGTAGAAGGACATGATTTTATTGAAATCACACCTCCTAAACACTTCAATGATGTTGCAATTGATACCTACGATGATCACCGTATAGCCATGTGTTTTGCCATGGTTGCCGTAGGCGGTAAGCCAATAACGATTAATGATCCGAAATGTACTTATAAAACATTTCCTACGTTTTTCAATGTTTTAGCATCGGTTAGTGAATAGACTATTTATAAGTATTTATAAAAGTTACATGCTAATAGCAGATCTATTTTAATAACTGACGTATAATATCGCGGTTTATTTAGGTGTGCATCGCAGGAGGTTTAAATGCAGGCGTTATTAATGCCAGTGATCACCGTTGATGGCCCAAGTGGTTCAGGTAAAGGAACTGTTTGTCGCTTGTTAGCCGAGAAATTAGGATGGGATGTATTGGATAGTGGTGCAATTTACCGCGTTTTATCCCTTGCAGCACTCCATCATCAAATAGCATTAGACAATGAAGGGGCACTTGTGCCACTTGCTGCAAATTTAGATGTGCAGTTTTTGGTGGATAGCCAAACTAATGCAGGAAAAGTTATTTTAGAAGGCGAGGATGTAAGTACTACTATTCGTAATGAAGAAGTAGGTGCTGCAGCGTCAAAAGTAGCAGCATTGCCTCGCGTTCGAGAAGCGCTATTACGTCGTCAGCGTGCGTTTCGTACAGAAAACGGGTTGGTTGCTGATGGTAGAGATATGGGCACTGTGGTTTTTCAAGACGCGCCATTAAAAATATATTTAACCGCAAGTGCAGAAGAACGTGCTCGTAGGCGATTTGTTGAGTTGAATGCTCGCGGTCTTGATGTTACACTAAGTGGTCTATTACAGGACATTCAAGCTCGTGATGAGCGCGATATGAATCGTGTCGTTGCGCCGCTTGTGCCTGCAGAGGATGCTATTGAGCTTGATACTAGCGAGCTTAATGCAGAGCAAGTATTTGATAAAGTTATAACTTTACTAGATATTGCTATCTCTGAAGGTAAGCTTCCTAAACGAGGCTAAAACACATTTTATGCGCCAGCAGGATGCCAGTGCTATTTTAACAACCCCATGCAGCATGGTTGCTTATTGGTATTAATAGATGAGACGTATATTCGTATGTCAGAAAATTTTGCGCAGTTATTTGAAGAAAGCTTAAAGGGTTTTGAAGCAGAGCAAGGCTCTATCGTTAAAGGTACAGTAATCTCAATCGAGAATAACATTGTACTTGTAGATGCTGGTCTTAAATCAGAAAGTGCTATCCCTGCTGAGCAGTTCAAAAATGCTGCTGGTGAACTTGAAGTTGCTGTTGGCGACGAAGTAGATGTTGCACTAGATGCAATTGAAGACGGTTTCGGTGAAACTATCCTTTCTCGTGAGAAAGCGAAGCGTCACGAAGCGTGGATCCGTCTTGAGAAAGCATGTGAAGAGCAAGAAACTGTTACTGGTGTTATCAACGGTAAAGTTAAAGGCGGTTTCACAGTTGAAGTTGATTCAATCCGTGCTTTCCTACCTGGTTCACTTGTTGATGTTCGTCCAGTACGTGACACAACTCACCTTGAAGGCAAAGAGCTTGAATTTAAAGTAATCAAGCTTGATCAAAAACGTAACAACGTTGTTGTTTCACGTCGTGCAGTTATCGAATCTGAAAACTCACAAGAACGTGAAGAGCTTCTTGCTAACCTTGTTGAAGGTCAAGAAGTTAAAGGTATCGTTAAGAACCTTACTGACTACGGTGCATTCGTTGACCTTGGTGGTGTTGATGGTCTACTACACATTACAGATATGGCTTGGAAGCGTGTTAAGCACCCTTCAGAGATCGTTAATGTTGGTGACGAAATCGCAGTTAAAGTTCTTAAATTCGACAAAGATAAAACTCGTGTATCTCTAGGCCTTAAACAGCTTGGTGAAGATCCATGGGCAGCTATCGCTGGTCGTTACCCAGAAGGTTCTAAACTTTCTGGTCGTGTTACTAATCTTACAGATTACGGCTGTTTCGTGGAAATCGAAGAAGGCGTTGAAGGTTTAGTACACGTTTCTGAAATGGATTGGACTAACAAGAACATCCATCCTTCAAAAGTTGTTAGCTTAGGCGACACTGTTGAAGTTATGGTTCTTGAGATTGACGAAGAACGTCGTCGTATTTCTCTTGGTCTTAAGCAATGTATTGCTAATCCTTGGCAGGAATTTGCTCGTCTACAGAACAAAGGCGATCAAGTTACTGGTAAGATCAAATCAATCACTGACTTCGGTATCTTTATTGGTCTTGACGGTGGAATTGATGGTCTTGTACACCTTTCAGACATTTCTTGGAATACACCTGGCGAAGAAGCTGTACGTGAATTCAAGAAAGGCGACGAAATCACTGCTATCGTATTGCAAGTTGACCCAGAGCGCGAACGTATCTCTCTAGGTGTTAAGCAAATCGAAGCTGACCCATTCAATAACTACCTTGATGCAAACAAAAAAGGTGCTATTGTTAAGGGTAAAGTGACTGAAGTTGATGCTAAAGGCGCAACTGTTGAACTTATCGAAGGCGTTGAAGGTTACATCCGTGTAGCTGATATCGCTCAAGAGCGCGTTGAAGATGCAACTACTGTTGTTTCTGTTGGCGACGAAATCGAAGTTAAATATGTTGGCGTTGATCGCAAAAACCGCACTTTAAGCCTATCTGTTAAAGCTCTTTTCGAAGCAGAAGAGAAAGAAGTAATAGAGAAGCTTAAGAAAGAAGAGCCAGTGTTTGAAAACGCAATGGCAGCTGCTTTCGCAAATGCACAAAAAGACTAATATATAATTAGTTTTTAGTTGGAAGGGCATTTTTTGCCCTTCCTATATCTCTTTTTAAGGAAACGCTATGACTAAGTCAGAACTGATAGAAACACTTGCGGAACAACACTCACACGTTCCAGTGAAAGATGTTGAGGATGCAGTAAAAGAAATTCTTGAACAAATGGCCGGCTCATTATCTACTTCAGATCGTATTGAGATCAGAGGTTTTGGTAGTTTCTCTTTGCATTTCCGCGCTCCTCGCACAGGTCGTAATCCTAAGACTGGCGATACAGTTGAGCTTGACGGAAAGCATGTACCTCATTTTAAACCAGGCAAAGAATTACGTGACCGCGTAAACGAAAGTATTGCCTAGTTAACTAACTTATTGGAGTAGTTACTTGTTTAAGGTATTAAAAATTATTCTGGTTGCGCTATGCCTTATTAGCGCATTTGTATTGGGTTCTCAAAATCCGCAATTAGTACAAATAAATTATATTATTGCCAGTAATACTTTACCTTTAGCTGTAATAATAAGTATTTGCTTTTTGTTAGGTGTTGTAATTGGATGTTTTATTAGCTTTAAATTGTTCTCGCAACTAAAATGGCAAAATTACCGCTTAAAAAAGCAATTAGCGCCAGAAAAAGACAAAAAAAAGCTTGCTGCTAATAAAGACACCTAACTATGATTGAGCTTTTGTTTTTACTATTACCTATAGCAGCTGGTTATGGCTGGATTATGGGTAAAAACAGTGCTAAAAACCAAGCTCATCAGCTTAACCGTCAGATCACTTCTGAGTATAGTAAAGGCTTAAAGTTTTTACTTGATAGAGAAGAAGATCAAGGTTTAGAGCATTTAATTAATTTACTTGAAGTCTCAGCTGATTCTGTTGAGCACTATTCTACACTTGCCACTATGTTCCGCCGTCGAGGTGAACTAGATCGCGCAATAAAAATCCATGAACTCCTTTTAAAACATCCAAGCTTAAATGAGCAACAAGCCGNCGGGCTTACTTGATAGCGCAGAAGAGCATTTAGTTTGGTTGGTAAAAGCAGGGCATGTTGAAGCACTTGATCCTATTATTACATTGTATTCGCAAACTCGTGATTGGGAAAAAGGCATCAATATGTTTGAAGCCCATAGCGAATTATTCTCTAAAGAACAACAGTTTAAAGCAATTGCCAATTTTTACTGTGAGTCAGCTATTAGCGATAATGATCCGCCTCTCATGAGAAAAGCGATTAGTTTAAACTATAAAGCTATTCGTCCGCTTTATGAGTTGGGCTTAGTTGCTTATACAAAAGAAGATTACGTTAAAGCAATTTATTATTGGCGAGAATTAGTTTGTCAATTTACTTTATTTGCTCCGTTATTTATTGATGAACTTTCGCATAGCTATAAACAATTAAATTTGACGCATCAATTTCATGATTTATTAAGTGACTTGTTAGAAAAAGGTGGTGTATTAATAAAAATAAAACATTGCCAAGCATTGCTTGAACAGGGTCAC
The DNA here is from genome assembly GCF_000498095.1 of Pseudoalteromonas sp. TB64. Lineage (GTDB taxonomy): Bacteria > Pseudomonadota > Gammaproteobacteria > Enterobacterales > Alteromonadaceae > Pseudoalteromonas. Next base: position 15,916 of record NZ_AUTQ01000260.1, on the reverse strand, counting down.
ACAAAACAAGCTTTTGAATTTTTAACAGACAGTTTAAAACGCCAACCTACTATTAGAGGGTTCAGTTTTTTATTGCAGTTAATGGGCGATCAAAATAAAAATAATAAAGAAGTTCTCGATCAAATAGATCATTTAGTTACATCGTATATTGCCACCAAGCCTGACTTCCAATGTCAGCATTGTGGCTTTACTAGTTACACCATTTATTGGAATTGCCCATCTTGTAAACATTGGGAAACCATTGTTCCAAGCAGAGGCTTAGACGGATTTTAATAACCCCATATTAATAACTTTACTGCCATTCATTAGGATAGTTATGTCTTTCGAACACTCAAAAAAAATTCTTATTGCTTTAGATTACGACGATCAACAAACAGCTCTACGCTTTGTTAAGCAACTCTCTCCAGACACATGCCGACTTAAAGTAGGCAAAGAAATGTTTACCTATTTTGGTCCAGCTTTTGTTAAAGAATTAATTGATTTAGGCTTTGATGTCTTTTTAGATTTAAAATTTCATGATATTCCAAACACGGTAGCTAAAGCTGTTACTGCAGCAGCTAAAATGGGTGTATGGATGGTAAATGTACATGCTAGTGGCGGTTTTGAGATGATGAATAAAGCTAAGTTAGCCCTAGAAGAATTCGGCGACGAAGCACCATTACTTATTGCAGTGACTGTTTTAACAAGTATGGATGAAAAAGAATTAAAACGTTTAGGTGTCGAAAAAACACCTCAAGAACAAGTTCTCTATTTAGCTAAACTAGCAAAAGAAGCTGGGCTCGACGGAGTTGTATGTTCAGCACAGGAGGCTGAAATACTTAAAGCACAATTAGGGAAAAGTTTTAAGCTTATAACACCAGGTATTCGACCAGAAGGCAGTGATGCGGGCGATCAAAAACGAATTATGACACCAAAACAAGCTATAGACGCGGGCAGTGATTATTTAGTTATTGGACGTCCGATTACACAATCGGATAATCCAGTTAAAGTGTTGAATGATGTTAATAAATCTATAGGTTAGTTTAACAAAAAGCAGCAATATAGTGCTAAAACCCTTACTTAATGTAGTTATTATGTTACATTAATAAAATAAAATGCAGTAGGGGTTTGTTTTGAAGTTATTTTTTAGCTCTGTAGTTCTTATTATTGCGGGTTTCTCAGTAAACAAGTATGTTTTTTCTAATAAGGCATATGATGGTGTTACAGTCGTAACGGATATGATATCGGCTTATCCAGTCGATATGTTCGATTTTAAACACACAATGCAAAACTATGCACATCACTTATGTTACAAAAACGAAGAAACCTTAAGCTTTCAACATATAAGCGTGGATGAATGTTTATCTAAGCTTGATGCAACAAAGATAGAATGTGAAAGGAAAATTTTTCGTTTAGCACCGCTAAACTTAGAGTCAGAAATAGAAGTTCTTGATTATTCAAGGCAATATACGCAATGTACATTGCCTTATAAATATATTCTAGGTTAGTAACAAACCTTTATAATAAGTAAAATCGGTTACTCAAATTAAGATTTTAAGCGAATGGATTTCGCTTCAATATCTATTAATTCTTGTTTAAATAACCCACCAATTGCTTTTTTATAATTAGCTTTACTGGTTGAAAACATCTTTTTTATTGCTTCAGGATCAGACTTATCACCTAGTGGTATTACACCACCTTCATTTTTAAGCTTTTGCATAATAGTTTCACCAAGGTCACTTACTTTACCCATGCCTGGTTTTTCAAGTACTACGTCAATCTTACCGTCATCACGAACTTTTTGAATGAAACCTTTGAGCTTTTGCCCGACAAATAAGCTTTTAAATACCATATTGTAAAATACAACGCCAAAGTGTGATTCTTCAATTAACACTTTATAACCAATATCAGTTTTACCCGCTACAATTATGTCTACTTCTTGTAAGTGAGTATATTCTGGCTCATCTTTTGACAAAAAGCGGTTAAAGTTGTTTGAAGCACAAATACGTTGGCTTGCATTATCAAGGTACAAGCGTACTAAATAAGAGTGACCTTCTTGCATGCGTGGCTTTTGTTCGTTAAAAGGAGCAAGAACGTCTTTCTCTAAACCCCAATCTAAAAATGCACCAATGCTATTTATTTCTTTAACACGAAGTAGGGCGTATTCACCAACTTGTGCATGTGGTTTTTTAATCGTAGCTGTAGCTAAATTAGCATTATCTAAATATATAAATACACTAATGCTATCGCCAGCTTCTAGCTCATGTTTTATTTCTTGTTTTGGTAAAAAAACCTCGCCTAAATCATGACCATCAAGGTAAGCACCTTCATTGCTCACTTCTTTTACAAATAAGGTTTGTGTTGTTCCAAGGTAACTCATAATTATTCCTGCTCAGGCTTTTTTTTACGGCGCATAGGTGTGTCACCATCTATGTTCATAGGTGCTTTAATTGGGGCAGATGGCTTTTTAGGCTTTGCTTTACGTTTAAATAATGGCTTTTTAACAGCAACTATTTTTTCTTTTTTAAAGGTAGATTCAGGTTTTTTCTCTTTAATCCCTTTAAATTTAGCTTTTAAACCATCAATACTCGCAAAATTTAATTCGTCATTCAAGAATGCTTTTATCGCTAAATAACTAGCCCAATCTTTAGGACCAACAAGTGAGAGTGCATTACCTTTAAAACCAGCACGACCGGTTCTGCCTATTCGGTGAACATATTCTTCGGCGTGTTTTGGTAAATCAAAGTTAATAACGTGCGTTACGCTTAATAAATCTAAGCCACGTGATGCTACATCTGTTGTTATTAATATTTTAAAGTTTTCGCGACTAAACGAGTCCATAATATCGAGACGTTTATTTTGCGTAAGGTCACCCGCAAGCGCTACAGACTTAAAACCTTTAGCGTTAAGGGCTTCACTTAAGCGACTCGTATCTGCTCGTGTTGCAGTAAATATAATACATTGACCTACGTTATCTTGATTCAAAAAGTGTTCAAGTAATGCTTCTTTATGATCAAGGTGGTCGGCTAAATATAAAGTTTGTTTAATATCGCTATGTTGCTCGTTTGCGGCGCTTAATGTAATTTGTTTTGGTTTTTTTAATAAATTACGTGACAGAGCGTCAACTTGAGCATGGTCAAGTGTGGCTGAAAACAATAACGTTTGGCGCAAACGGTGATTAGCTTGCTCGTTAATCATTTTTAGTTGTTCGGTGAAACCTAAATCTAAAATACGGTCGGCTTCATCAAAAATAAGTAACTCTAAGCCACTTAGTTGTAGTGAGCGTTTTGTAATATGATCAGCTAAACGACCCGGTGTAGCAACTACAAACTGTGGGTCATTTCTTAATGCTTTTATTTGATCGTTAAAGTTTTCCCCGCCTAATATTTTTACAGCCTTAATATTTGTGCCTGCAATTAATAAACGAAGTTGTGTAAATACTTGCGTAGCAAGCTCACGAGTAGGAGCAACAATAAGTACACGGGGATCGCGTTTACTGAGTGCTTTTTGTTTCATAACCCGTTGAACAGCGGGTAATAAAAACGCCAAGGTTTTGCCCGACCCAGTTTTAGACTGAGCGAAAATATCATACCCTGCAAGTGCTGTAGGCACTGCATGAGCTTGAATGTCGGTGGGCTGGGTGATCCCTTGATGTGCTAGTTGTGTTTCAAGGCGTGTATCAATCCCAAGATCAGTAAACTGCAATGTGTGTTTCTCCAAAATGAGCAAATTAAGTCTATAAATTTATCAGCGCATTATAGCTTACACAGGTAGGTCGCTAACAGTAAAATGCAAATTATAGGGCTATTTTTTGCATTTAATCTTAAAAAGCGTAAAATACGCGCCCCATATGCGCCGGATTTACGATTCGGTAAATGCCAATTGTGGCAACTAAAAGCAAAATAGGAAATAAGATGACAGCTGTTAATAAAAATGATGTAACAAAGGATCACTTTGTTGTGTGCGCAATGTATAAGTTTGTAGCTTTACCTGAGTATGAAGCACTCAGAAAACCATTACTAGAAGTAATGGAAGCGAACGAAGTTCGTGGCACTTTACTTATTGCTGCTGAAGGTATTAACGGTACTGTTTCGGCAAAGCGTGAAGGCATAGATAACCTCCTAACATGGTTAGGTAAACAACCAAATCTTAATAATATTGTAAGCAAAGAGTCTTATGATGATGAATGTCCGTTCTATCGTACAAAAGTAAAGCTTAAAAATGAAATAGTAACAATGGGTGTTGAAGGGATAGATCCACTTAAAGTAGTCGGTAGTTATGTTAAGCCTAATGAGTGGAATGCGTTAATATCAGACCCTGACGTTATACTTATTGATACTCGTAATGATTACGAGATAGAAATTGGTACTTTTCAAAACGCAGTCGATCCAAACACTAAAACATTTCGTGAGTTTCCTCAGTGGGCAAAAGAAAACTTAGACCCTGAAAAACATAAAAAAGTGGCTATGTTTTGTACTGGCGGTATTCGCTGTGAAAAATCAACTGCGTATATGAAAGAGCAGGGCTTTGATGAGGTATATCATCTTGAAGGTGGTATTTTAAAATACCTAGAAGAAGTGCCAAAAGAAGAAACAATGTGGGAAGGCGAGTGTTTTGTATTTGATAATCGTGTAGCGGTTGATCACGACTTACAAAAAGGCTCTTATGATCAATGTCACGCCTGTCGCATGCCAATCACAGAAGAAGAAAAATTAAAGCCTGAATACATGGAAGGTGTATCTTGCCATCATTGCATTGAAGAAGTAACTGATGAACAGCGCGAACGCTTTGCAGAGCGCCAAAAACAGATAGAGCTCGCGCAAGCCCGTGGTGAAGGCCACATTGGCAGCGAAGCACAGGCAGTTTTACAACAACGTAAAGATGCTAAAAAAGCACATAAAGAAGCTCAGCGCGGTAAATAATACATCACATCAAGTGTGATTATAGAAGAGTCTTTATAGGCTCTTTTTTTTGTATTTAAAATAGTACGTTAATTGTTTTAACCTCTAATTGATAATGTTAATCTGCAAACAATAACCAGTGATTTTAAAGCACTACGCAGGAAGGCATTTATGCAAGCCGAACAAGTTGAAATAGCGCAATTTTTAGCACAACACCCACCTTTTGACGATTTGCCAAATAAAGCACTTAACGAATTGGCACAGCAAGTCGAAGTTACCTATTTTAGAGCGCAAACCGAAATTTTGCACTTTGGTAAAGATATTGCTGATTTGTATGTGGTTAGGAGTGGTTCGGTCGAAATGTATCGTCGAAATGGAGAGCTTTATAATCGCTTATCTGTTGGTGGTATTTTTGGGCAAATGGGATTGTTAATGAACCGCAAAGTTCGTTTCCCTGCAACGGCTCTTGAAGATTCATTAGTGTATTGCATTAATGTGGAATTATTTAATCGTTATTGCGATGAGTTTGACGCGTTTGCTGACTACTTCGAAACCGATGGTAATGTGCGCCTACATCAAGCAATTGTAGAACAAGCCGACAGTAATGACTTAACAACTGCAAAAGTAAAATCGCTTATCCACCGTGATGTAGTGACCGTAAATACAACTTCAACGATTCAAGATATAGCAAAACTAATGACAGAAGAAGCTGTTTCATCTGTATTAGTTACTGATATAAATAAACCCATTAACGACGATCCAGAGGAAGATGATGGACAAGTTGTTGGTATAATTACCGATCGAGATTTACGCTCAAAGGTAGTTGCCCAAGGGCTCGCTTTTGATACTCAAGCACAAGATATTATGTCTACAAACTTAGTGCTTTTAGATGCTAACTCTTACGTATTCGAAGCCGTACTTGCTATGCTAAGAGATAATTTGCATCATTTGCCAGTTGTACAAAAGCGACGTCCTATTGGCGTTATATCGCTTTCTGATATTTTACGCTATGAGTCACAAAGTAGTCTTTTACTTGTACGGGGTATTCTTGCTCAGCAATCAATAGAAGACTTAGCGCATTATGCTCGCCAATTACCCAATGTATTTGTTCGTATGGTTAATGAAGACGCAAATTCACATATGATTGGCACCGCTATGGCCGTTATAGGGCGTACATTTAAGCAACGTCTTTTAGGTTTAGCCGAGGATAAATTTGGTCCAGCACCTGTGCCTTATTGTTTTATAGCATTAGGGTCAATGGCGCGCGATGAGCAATTAATCGTAACGGATCAAGATAACGCGCTTATTTTAGATGATAGTTACGATGATGAAAAACATAACGAGTATTTTCAAAATATTTCAGACTTTGTTTGTGATGGTCTAGCGCAGTGTGGTTACACCTACTGTGATGGAGAAATAATGGCGTCGTTTAAAAAATGGCGTAAAACGCGTTCAGAATGGTTTGACCAATTTGCAGGTTGGATGGCTCAGCCTAAACCTCAAGCTTTACTCAATAGCTCAATATTTTTTGATTTAGATGGCGTTTGGGGTAAAACAAAATGGGCTGATGAGCTTAAAATATTTATAGCTAAACAAAGTAAAATTAACCGCTTATTTTTAGCTAATATGGCATCTAATGCACGAAATAGAACACCACCGCTTGGCTTTTTTAAAGGCTTTGTAATGGAGCATAATGGTCAACATAAGCATTCTATGAACTTAAAGCGAAGAGGGACTGCACCGCTCTCTGACGTTATCCGAGTGCATGCACTTGCGGTTGGTTCACGTAAACAAAATTCGTTCGAACGATTAGAAGATATTATTGAAGCGAATCTGTTACCTGAAGGTAAAGCACAAGACTTACGAGATGCGCTTGAATATATTGCAATGATGAGAATTCGTCATCAAGCATGGCAAATAGAAAAGGGCGAAGAGCCCGATAATAATCTAGATCCACGCCAGCTTTCACCTTTTGAACAACGTAATTTGAAAGAGGCATTTGCGATACTCGAAAAAGCACAAAGCTATTTAAAGTTTAGTTATTCTGCTAACTCAGGTGTTAAATAGGCTATGGTTTTTAAAAAAAGTGCGGTTATAGATTGGTCAACTCGCTATGAACAGCTAATAAATAGTACTGAAAATAAAGTGTTAAAAAACTTTTACTCGTCAGCATTTAATCAACCCTTAGCTGCAATTAAGGATGTTCCTTTTGTTGCAATGGATTTTGAAACTACGGGCTTAAATAGTAAAAACGACGACATAGTCAGTGTTGGTTTAGTGCCGTTTAATTTTCAACGTATTTACTGTAAACACAGCAGACACTGGGTTGTTCAACCACGTCGAAATTTGCATGAAGAATCTATTGTAATACATGGAATAACACACTCAGAAGTTGACGATGCACCTGATTTTAATAGAATTATTGAGCCGTTACTTCAGGCTTTAAGTGGGAAAGTAGTTGTTGTGCATTACGCTGCAATAGAGCGTCAATTTTTAAATAATGCATTATTGTTAAGGCTTAAAGAAGGTATTGAGTTTGCACTTGTTGATACTATGGATATCGAGCGAAAAGCGTTAGAAGCAAGGCAGGGTTTATTAGGTAAGCTATTTAATACAAACCTTGGTTCACTTAGATTAACGCACTGTCGTGAGCGTTATTCATTACCAGCCTATAAAAATCATAATGCTTTAACAGATGCGTTAGCAACGGCTGAATTATTACAAGCGCAGTTAAGCCATCATTACAAATTAGAAACACCCATATCGGAGTTGTGGGAATAGTACCAATCAGTATAAGCATTTGAATAATTTAGCGAATTAAATCACTCTATAACGTCGTTAAATAACCGCATATTTAAGCAAGTTGGTATAACTGACTTTTATTAATAAGTAATAATTTAAATAAAAAAAACGCCGCAAAATTTGCGGCGTTTTTGTAACTTATAGTCTGTATTATTTATTTAGACGGGGTTCTGTTCTTAATCCTAAAATTAAGCTAACACACATAAATAACAACACAATTGTAAATGGTAAGCCGGTTGATACTGCACCCGCTTGTAGTGCTTCAATTGCTTGTGTACCACCAATCCAAAGTAAAGCAGCTGCAATAGCACCTTCAATAGATGCCCAAAATATACGTTGTGGTATAGGTGCATCTATTTTACCGCCAGCAGTAATTGAATCAATTACTAATGAGCCAGAGTCAGATGACGTAATAAAAAACACCAATACTAAAATAACAGCAATTACCGATAAAATGTTCGACATAGGTAATTCATCAAGCATTTGGAACATGGCCATAGGTACATCGGTTAGACCATTAGTACCAAGCGCGCCAACGCCTTGTACAACCTGCTCAATAGCAATACCGCCATAAATCGACATCCATAGCACAGTCACTAATGTAGGAATAAGTAATACCGCAATTAAGAACTCACGAATAGTACGACCGCGTGATACTCGTGCTATAAACATACCTACAAACGGTGACCAGGAAATCCACCAAGCCCAGTAAAACACAGTCCAGCCATGCATCCATGTTTCGTCTTCACGACCATGTGGGTTACTTAACGGGATGATATTTTCTACATAACCCATAAAGGTAGTAGGAATGTTTCCCACAGCAACAGCAAAACCAACTAAACAAACAAATATAAGTAGTGCAAAAGCAATAAGCATATTCACGTTACTGAGTAATTTAACACCGCCATCAATACCACGAACAACCGAGATAATAGCGAGCATTGTTACACCAACAATAACCAAAATTTGCGAGCCAATTCCGCCCTCAAGACCAAATACATGGTTAATACCCGCAGATGCTTGTTGTGCTCCTAAACCTAAAGAAGTCGCAAGACCAAACAACGTGGCAAGTACAGCTAAAATATCGATGATATGACCAGGCCAGCCCCATGCTTTATCGCCTAATATTGGATAAAATATTGAGCGAATAGAAAGAGGTAAACCTTTGTTGTAAGTAAAAAATGATAAAGATAAGCCAACTACAGCATAAATAGCCCAAGGGTGTAGACCCCAATGGAACATTGTAGCGCCCATTGCTAGTTTTGCAGCCTCTGGTGTATTAGGTGTTACGTTCAGTGGTGTTTCGTACCAGCCAGTAAAGTAAGCAACTGGTTCAGCAACACCCCAAAACATTAAGCCTATACCCATGCCTGCGGCAAATAACATAGCAAGCCATGATACGCGAGAATATGAAGGCTTAGCATCATCGCCACCTAAGCGAATTTTACCGTAAGGAGAAACTATAAGTGCTAAACAAAAAATAACGAAGAAGTTAGCAGCCCACATAAATAGGGCATCAAAATTATTAATAATATCGAGTTTTACACCATCAAGTGCAGATTTTGCAGTTTGTGGATCTGTAACGAGAATGGCGACTAAAAAAATGACAATCAGGCCCGCACTAATTCCAAAAACAGGATTATGTATATCAAACCCCCATTTTTGCACATTGTCTTGACCTACGGTGTAGTCCGTATTGTCAATACTATACTTGTCATGATTTTCGCTCATGCAATACCTCTTTTGTTGTCCTAACAAGCCGGTTTACAACCGGGTTCTATCTAATTACATTAATCTTTAAATACAAAGTAAGAATAGATGCTTAATTTTATTTGAAGACTAACTAATTTGAAGCGTGATCATACAGCTACTAGTGTATGAGTTAAATATTAAATGTAAATGATTTTGTACTTAAAACGCTGATATTATAGCCATACTTACGATTTTTTTACTTTACAAAAATAAAAATCAAATTCAGCGAGCATTAAAATTTAGTTTGTTACTTAAAGTAATGGCTACTGTATTAATGTGAAATTAGATCAGTTTTTTATAAATATTTTTTAAATATGTATATTAAGCGTCCTGATTTACACGTTAATAAAAACCTTTAATCAGATTGTAATATGAATATGATTTAACACTACAGTAAGCTATATTTTAACTAAGAATAGACAAAGGACTAAAGTATTACTATGAATTCTCACATTAAAAAAAATTATAATGAGCATGAACTCGCTTATTACTTTAAGTCTGTTCGCAGCCAAAGTATGGCTATTGTAAAAGAGTTATCAGCCGAGGATTGCCAATTGCAAGCAATGCCAGATGCTAGCCCAAGTAAGTGGCACCTTGCCCATACAACGTGGTTTTTTGAAACATTTTTACTCACAGCGCATTGCACTCAATACACTCTATTTAACCCAAAATTTAAAGTGTTATTTAATTCTTACTATAATGGTATTGGCGAGCAGTTTACGCGCGCTAACAGAGGCAGCTTATCTAGGCCAAGTCTAGATGATGTAATTGCATATAGAGAGTATGTTGATAACGCCGTTATTGAATTATTGCAGTCAGACTCCAGCGAAACACTTAAGCAAATAGTTACACTTGGACTTAATCATGAGCAACAACATCAAGAGCTCATGCTTATGGATATTAAATATAACTTTTCGGTTAATCCGCTTTTCCCAACATACGAGTCAGAAAAACCACTCAAATTAACTGATGAGCCTTGTGTAAAGCCAATCAATTTTTTCGATTTTGAACAAGCAATAATTAATATTGGTACAGATGTGGGGACCAATATTAATTTAAAAAGCGAGGCTGAATTTGCTTACGATAACGAGCAACCTAAACACCAAGTGTTAATACACCCATTTAGTTTTGCTAATCGGTTAGTGACTAATGCAGAATATTTAGCATTTATAAACAGCGGTGCTTATAACAACCCTCAGTATTGGTTAAGTGACGGTTGGGCAAATATTCAAACTAATAATTTGAGCCATCCTTTATATTGGCACTGTATAAATGACGAATGGTTTGAATTTACACACTATGGATTACAGCCGCTTAATTTAAATGCACCGGTTTGTCATGTTAGTTACTTTGAAGCAAGTGCGTATGCAAATTTTGCGAATGCACGATTACCGACCGAATTTGAATGGGAATATGCAGCTCAAAATTGCAAGATTGATAGTGCAGAGCAAAACCAACTTATGCCAAGCCCTCATACAGAATCAAATAGCATAGAGCAATTAGCAGATGCATGCTGGCAATGGACAAACAGCGCATACTTACCATACCCTGGTTTTAAACCCATAGAAGGGGTTGCAGGGGAGTACAACGGCAAATTTATGACCAATCAAATGGTATTACGTGGTGGGTGTGTATTTACCCCTCAAAATCATTTACGTAATACGTACAGAAATTTTTATTATCCGCATCAGGCGTGGATGTGTAGTGGAATAAGACTGGCGAAGGATAAAGTATGAGTCAAGTAACAGCAATAAAACAAAGTAATGTAACCGACACTGAATTTTTAAATGATGTTTTAGATGGATTAACTCAACAACAAAAAACACTTCCGTGTAAATATTTTTATGATGACAAAGGCGCTGCGTTGTTTGAACAAATAACAACCCTGCAAGAGTATTATGTAACACGCACTGAGCTTTCTATTTTAGAGGCGTATTCACAAGCAATTGCACAAATGCTCCCTGAAAACCTCTCTATTATTGAACCAGGTTGTGGCTCCGGTAAAAAAGTAGCGTATTTATTAGCGCATATGGCAAACGTAAAAACGTTTGTTCCATTTGAAATATCTGAAGAAATGCTAAGTTATTCATTAGCACATTTATCACCGTTGTTTCCTGAACTCGCCATTTCACCTTTATTAGGTGACTTTACACATAGCCAAATGGTCAAGCAGTTAACTAAAGATACCGCTTTAGACAGCCAAACTAACTTGGTGTATTTTCCAGGCTCTACACTTGGTAACTTTTCACCTGTTAAAGCCATCGAAATAATGAGTAACTTTCACCGGTTATGTGGTGTAAATGGTTATGTGTTAATAGGGATTGATTTAGTAAAAGAGCGCCAAGTATTACTTGATGCTTACGATGATAAAGCTGGCGTAACCGAAGCATTTAATAAAAATTTACTTGAGAGAATTAATAATGAGTTAAATGCAAATTTTGATTTAACTCAATTTGGGCATCAATCACGTTTTAACGAAGTACATAGCAAAATAGAAATGCACTTAGTTAGCATGTGCGACCAATCAGTTACTATTAACGCTCAGCAAATAGACTTTAAAAAAGGTGAGAGTATTCATACTGAAAACTCACATAAGTATACCGTAGAGTCGTTCACAGAGCTTGCTGGGCAAGCAGGGCTTACATTACAAAATACTTGGCAAGATGATCAAGGTTATTTTGCTTTGTGCTTATTAAGACCCGCATAAGGCTTCATATTCACTTAAATAAACATGCTCTAATAAACCAGTACTCGGCTTTTGTTTAACGCATAGTTAAGCAAAGCGCCACTGGCTGATTGCTGAATAAGTAAACCCGACTTTAAACCGGATAGTCTAAAAACGACTTGGGCAATAACAGATACGGCTGAACCTGTCGCACTGTCTTCATTTACACCAAATTGCGGCGCAAAATAGCGAAAGTAGACATTAGACTGCTGCGTATTAGCACTTTTTATTTGCATAATAATTACCGCGTTTTTTTGTGATTGCTCAATAGCATTAATATCAACATCAAGATTTTTTAAATCTACTTTTTCATCTATTAAAATCACCGTATAGCCATTTTTAGGTGCAGTTTTAAACGCAGCTTTAATAGGCGTATTAATAATACTTTGCAGTAATTTATCAGCAGCAAATGTAGTGGCATTAATTGTTAGTAGCTCAAGTTGTGCGGCGGCGCGTTTAACCTTAATTGAAAATCGTTCGTTACTATTTGAAATAAACACTTTAGGGCAATAAGGTTGAGATTCTAATAAATAATTTGCTGCAGCGAGCGTGCCGTGTCCGCAGCGTTTAATTTCATTAAGTTGATTAAACCAGCGAATTTGACACATGGGTTTGTTTGTATTAGCTTTGTTTAAAAATACGGTAGCAGGGTGATGAGTTGCTGCGGCAATGCGCTGCATCATTTTTGAGGTTAAACCGGTCTTATAAATAACAATTAATGCGCTAGAGCCGCTTAAGTTATTTTTTTTGTATGAAAAAACAGTTCGCTCTGAAATATGAAAAATAAAACGCTGCATAAATAAAAATGATTTATGCAGCGTACAATTAACGCGTTTAGCCTTTGCTTGCATAGGCGTCGTTATGAATACCTGCAGCACGACCTGAAGGATCTGCATTATTTTGGAACGATGCGTCCCATGCAAGTGCTTCAGGAGTTGAACACGCTACCGACTTACCATGCGGTACACATTTAGCCGATGCATCACCTGGGAAGTGAGATTCAAAAATTGAGCGATAGTAATATGCTTCTTTAGAATCTGGCGTATTAATAGGGTATTTAAATTTCGCATTTGCAAGCTCTTGATCGCTTACTTGCTCATTTACAAACTCTTTTAATGTATCAATCCAGCTGTAGCCTACACCATCAGAAAACTGCTCTTTTTGACGCCATAAAACTTCATCAGGTAAGTAGCCTTCAAAACCTTCACGTAAAATGTGTTTTTCAATTTTACCATCTTTACACATTTTAGCTTCAGGGTTAATACGCATAGCAACATCAACAAATTCTTTATCAAGGAACGGAACACGTGCTTCTACGCCCCATGCTGCCATTGATTTATTAGCGCGTAAACAGTCAAACATATGAAGCTTTGATACTTTACGATTTAGCTCTTCATGAAACTCTTGTGCGTTTGGTGCTTTATGGAAATAAAGGTAGCCACCAAATAGCTCATCAGCGCCTTCGCCCGACAACACCATTTTAATGCCCATCGCTTTAATTTGGCGAGCCATTAAGTACATTGGTGTTGATGCACGAATAGTTGTTACATCGTAGGTTTCTATGTGGTAAATCACCTCACGTAATGCATCAATCCCTTCTTGAATTGTAAACAAAATAGGGTGATGAATAGTACCAATCATATCTGCTACTTTTTGAGCCGCAGCTAAATCAGGTGAACCTTCAAGACCAACAGAGAAAGAATGTAGTTTTGGCCACCAAGCGTCGCTTTCATCGTTGTCTTCAATTCGTTTTGCAGCAAAGTTTTGTGTAATTGCCGAAATAACAGATGAGTCTAAACCACCAGAAAGTAGTACACCGTAAGGTACATCACACATTAGTTGGCGTTTTACAGCGGCTTCTAATGCTTCTTTAACATCTTCTGATTTTGCACTGTTATTTTTAACTGCATCAAAGCTTTCCCAGTCACGCTTGTAATAAGGCGTAACTTTACCATCTTTACTGTACAAGTAATGACCTGGAGGAAATTCTTCAATATGTTTACAAATTGGCGATAACGCTTTTAGCTCTGAGGCAACATAAAAGTTACCGTGCTCATCGTGACCAGTGTAAAGCGGAATAATACCGATATGATCGCGACCAATTAGGTAAGCGTCTTGTTCTTCGTCATATAAACAAAATGCAAAAATACCATTTAGGTCATCTAAAAAGTCAGGACCTTTTTGCTTATAAAGCGCTAAAATAATTTCACAGTCTGATTGAGTCTGAAAAGTAAAATCTGTTTCTAAATTAGCAGCTAGCTCTTTATGATTATAAATTTCGCCATTAACCGCTAAAATATGGGTTTTTTCTGGATTATATAAAGGCTGTGCACCACTTGATACGCCAACAATGGCTAAACGTTCGTGCACTAAAATAGCTTTTTCAGATGCATATACACCAGACCAATCCGGGCCACGGTGTCTAAGCAGTTTTGACATTTCAATTGCTTGGGTACGCAACTGAGCGGGATCAGATTTAATATCTAATACCCCAAAAATTGAACACATAGTAACTCCTCATTCCTATTATGTGTGCAGTAGAGCCAATTTGCTGTACTGCGAAACCTTGTTTTATCAGAAAAAATTACTCAAGTCACACTGCTTTTACAATTAATTAAGAATAATTTATGCACCAACGTGAAAATTGGTGCACCAAAGCGGTTAGTGTGTGGTTCCGGCGGCTATTTTAACATCAACATCATTGCTCAAAGCTTGCGCTATTATCACTTTAAGTGCGTTTATAACGGTTTCTTCACTCATACTGGGTGCACCGTGGTGGTGCACTGCTTGGCTCGGTAAATAAGGAATATGTACAAAGCCGCCTTTCATATTTGTGTAGTGCTCATTAATGTAATGCATAAGCCCATACATTACATGGTTGCAGACATACGTACCGGCTGTATTTGAAATTGCAGCAGGTATATTACTGTTATGTAATGCTTGCAGTACGCGTTTTATAGGTAGGTTAGTGAAATAGGCATCAGGACCATTTTTTTCTATAGGAATATCGATAGGTTGATTACCTGCGTTATCTTTTATGCGAGCATCATCAATATTAATTGCAATACGCTCAATTGATATTTCACTGCGTCCACCAGCTTGTCCAATACATATAACCACTTTGGGATTATGCGACTCTATTGCTTGATGAAGCTCTTTGATAGAAGTATTAAACTCACACGATAACTCAAGAGTACAAACACGGTGTTTCATAATGATGCTTTCATCGAGTTTTTGCACTGCTTGCCATGACGGGTTAACTGTTTCGCCACCAAATGGAGCAAAGCCGGTGATTAAAACACACGGCATTGAAGAAGTTGATTTAGTCATTAAACACCACGCTATACATTAAAATAATATTGACGACGAGAAGAGTAATCGCCGTAGGAATTTGTACTTTTATTACATGATACTTATCTTTTAAGTCTAATAATGCCGCAGGAATGATATTAAAATTAGCTGCCATAGGGGTCATTAAAGTACCGCAATAGCCGCTATACATACCCAGAGCAACTAAAGGTGCAGGGCTTGCGCCGTGACCCTCTATTAAAAATGGCATCGCAATACCTGCCGTCATTACCGGAAATGCAGCAAACGCATTACCCATAATCATGGTAAAAAACGCCATTCCCACACAATATAAAACAACCAACAGAAAGCGGTTATCAGGCGCGATAAACAAAGTAACTAATTCTTTGATTGAATCGCCTGTTTGCGCGACGATAAATACACCGCCGAGCATGGCTAGCATTTGCGG
>NZ_AUTQ01000259.1 GCF_000498095.1 Pseudoalteromonas sp. TB64 | reverse complement strand
TTTGAGCACCATTTTAGGTCTTGATTTAACAAAATTAACGGCCAGCGGCTTAGGATTTAAAGGCACCCTCGACGGTGACCTAAATTCTGATTACAGCTACGCCGTGTATTACTTTAGCGAAACCGCTTTTAGATTTGTATTGCACCACAGCGCAAGCCTTCAATTACAATCGCTCATAAACGAGCAACAACTTCGTTTTGATATTGATTATGTAATACGCACCGACCTAACTAGCTTTACTTTAAGTGGCGACAACGCGTTTGATACCCTAGTAAATGCTTTTAAGTTAACACCAGGTTTGCGCCTTTCTGACGCGCAACTATGTTACGGTGCGCGAAGTGTTTATTACCGCTATTGATAAAAACGACGAACAACATTTTGTACTTATAGCTAAAGCGCCAGAACTACAAAAATGGCAAAGCTATATGCAAGCGCAAGGTTTTGCACTTATGCAAAACAAAGCCGCGTAACAAATATAAAAAACAGGTGAGCATAACAATGCTCACCTGTTTTTAGATCTATTTAAGCCATGCCCACTAAGGGTTAATTTAAACGTGAAGGAATGTTATGACTTCTAAAACTGTACTACATGCTAAGCACCTAGAAGCGGGCGCAAAAATGGTTGATTTTCATGGCTGGGAAATGCCAATCAACTACGGCTCACAAATAGAAGAACACAATAGCGTACGTACCGACGCAGGTATGTTTGACGTATCACACATGACTATTGTTGATATTGAAGGGCCTCAAGCAAAAGCATTTTTACGTAAGCTAGTAGCTAACGACGTTGCAAAATTAACCGTACCAGGTAAAGCGCTTTACACAGGCATGCTTAACGAGCAAGGCGGTGTAATAGACGACTTAATTATTTATTTCTTTAGCGAAACTTTTTACCGCTTAGTTGTTAACTCAGCAACGCGCGAAAAAGACCTAGCGCATTTAGCTAACGTATCGAGCAACTTTGACGTAACTGTTACAGAGCGTCCTGAGTTTGCAATGATTGCAGTACAAGGTCCTAACGCTAAAGCTAAAACAGCCACTCTTTTAAATGCTGAGCAACAAGCCGCTGTTGAAGGCATGAAGCCGTTTTTTGGTGTTCAAGTAGGTGATTTATTTATTGCCACAACGGGTTATACTGGCGAAGACGGTTACGAAATAGTAGTACCGAACGACCAAGCAGCCGATTTATGGCAACAACTGCTAGACGCAGG
>NZ_AUTQ01000258.1 GCF_000498095.1 Pseudoalteromonas sp. TB64 | reverse complement strand
GGTGTTGCGCCTGCTGGTTTAGGTGCACGCGACACGCTGCGTTTAGAAGCTGGTATGAACCTTTACGGTCTAGATATGGACGAAAGCGTATCACCACTTGCTGCTAACATGGCATGGACCATTGCATGGGAACCAGAAGATCGCGACTTTATTGGTCGTGACGTACTTGTTAAGCAACGCGCAGAAAAAAGCACTGACAAACTAGTTGGCTTAGTGTTTGAAGAAAAAGGCGTTTTGCGTAGCGGTTCTAAAGTAATTGTTGACGGTGGGATAGGTATTATTACATCAGGTACTTTTTCACCAACACTTGGTTTTAGTGTAGCCCTTGCACGTGTACCACGTTCAACAGGCGATACAGCTCAAGTAGAAATGCGTAAAAAATTAGTAAACGTTAAAGTAGTAAAGCCTAGCTTTGTACGTAACGGTAAATCAATAATTTAAATAATTTGGTTATACCAATCACAATAATTATTGTGGTTGGTATCCTCCCAATATAAACCAAAGGACAAATAAAATGAGCAACATTCCTAGCGAGTTAAAATACGCACCTTCACACGAGTGGGTTCGTAACGAAGGCGACGGTACATTTACTGTTGGTATTTCTGAGCATGCACAAGAACTTCTTGGCGACATGGTATTTGTTGAATTACCAGAAGTTGGCGACGCAGTAGACGCTGGCGAAGACTGTGCAGTAGCAGAGTCGGTTAAAGCAGCATCAGACATTTACGCACCTATCAGTGGCGAAATTGTTGCTATTAACGAAGAACTTGAAGATTCACCTGAAACAGTAAACAACGACGCTTACGGCGACGGTTGGTTATTCCGTATTAAAGCATCTGACGAGTCTGAGCTAGACAACTTATTAGACGCTGAAGGTTACTCGCACACTATCGACGAAGAATAATCATTTTTTGTAGATAACTAAAAGCCCCGTTTAATGTATAAAAATGGGGCTTTTATGATTTTACAGCGCACAACCCCATACAGAGTGAGCTGTTAAATCGTCAAATATTTTAATTAATGCTAGTTACCCATTAGCATTTAGGATCATAGGAATCTGGATTCATGTCAAACGCCAAATCTCTTGAAGAACTAGAGCAAAAGCAAGATTTTATTCGCCGCCATATTGGGCCAAGCCCAGCACAAGTAAGCGATATGCTAAGTGCTTTAGAAGTATCGAGTGTGCAAGAGCTGATCGACCAAACTGTACCTGCAAGCATTCGCTTAGAGCAGCCATTAACAGTTGGCGAAAGCCGTACTGAAGTTGAAACACTAAGCTACCTAAAATCAGTAGCAAGCAAAAATAAAGTTTTCAAATCGTACATTGGCCAAGGCTACCACCCAACTAACGTACCGCACGTAATTTTACGTAACGTACTAGAAAATCCAGGTTGGTATACAGCGTACACACCGTATCAGCCAGAGATTGCACAAGGGCGTTTAGAATCATTATTAAACTTCCAAACTATGACCCTAGATTTAACCGGTCTTGATTTAGCAAGCGCGTCACTACTTGACGAATCAACAGCGGCTGCAGAGGCTATGGGCCTTGCAAAACGCGTATCAAAAGCTAAAAAAGCCAATGCATTTTTTATTGCCGACGACGTACACACACAAACAATCGACGTAGTAACAACGCGTGCCGAGCAGTTTGGTTTTGAAATAATTGTAGGTAAAGCAGAAGATGCCGTTAACCACGATATTTTTGGCGCATTGTTCCAATACCCAACTACATCAGGCGAAGTGGTAGATATAACTGACCTAATTGCTGGCGTACAAAGCAAAAAGGCCATTGCCTGTGTTGCTGCCGACATAATGAGTTTATTACTATTAAAAGCACCGGGTAAATTAGGTGCAGACGTAGTACTTGGTTCGGCTCAGCGTTTTGGCGTACCTATGGGTTACGGCGGTCCTCATGCTGCATTTTTTGCAACACGTGACGCATACAAACGTTCATTACCTGGTCGTATTATTGGTGTATCTAAAGACCGTTTAGGTAACGACGCACTACGTATGGCAATGCAAACGCGCGAGCAACACATTCGCCGCGACAAAGCCAATTCAAACATTTGTACAGCGCAAGTATTACTTGCCAATATGGCAGCGTTTTACGCGGTGTACCACGGCCCACAAGGCTTAAAAACTATCGCGCAGCGTATACATCGCTTTGCTGATATTTTAGCAAGTGGCCTAAAAGCTAAAGGCATCGCCCTTAAGCACAGCACTTGGTTTGATACGCTAACAATCGTTGGCGACAGCAAAGCAGACGTAACAGCGCGTGCAATTGCAAAAGGCGTTAACTTTGCAACAAACCACGACGGCGAGTACTCAATTTCGGTATCAGAAACAACAACACGTGCAGATATCGCTGAGCTATTCGATATTATTTTAGGCGAAGGCCATGGCCTAAGTGTTGACGCTATTGCAGCCGACGTTGAAGCAAATGGCAGCGAGTCAATTCCTGCAAGTTTAGTACGTGACGATGAAGTACTAACGCATCCAAACTTTAACAGCTACCACAGCGAAACAGACATGCTTCGCTACATTAAGCGATTAGAAAGCAAAGACTTATCGCTTAATCACTCAATGATCTCGTTAGGCTCATGTACCATGAAGCTAAATGCGACCGCCGAGATGATCCCAATTACGTGGCCTGAGTTTGCAAACCTTCACCCATTCTGCCCGCTAGATCAAGCAGAAGGTTACCAAATAATGATTGGCGAGCTACACGACTGGCTAGTAAACATTACCGGTTACGATGCAGTATCACTTCAGCCAAACTCTGGTGCACAAGGTGAATACGCAGGCTTAATCGCGATTCGTAAATACCACGAGTCACGAGGGGATGCACACCGTAATGTATGTTTAATCCCAAGCTCTGCGCACGGTACTAACCCTGCATCAGCGCAAATGGCAAGCATGAAAATTGTGGTAGTTAACTGCGACAAAAACGGTAACGTAGACATGGCAGATTTAAAAGCGAAAGCTGAAGAAGTTGCTGAAAACCTATCGTGCATCATGATCACATACCCGTCTACGCACGGCGTATACGAAGAAACAATTCGCGAAATTTGTGACATTATTCATGAGCACGGCGGCCAAGTTTACATGGACGGTGCAAACATGAACGCGCAAGTTGGTGTAACAAGCCCAGGCTTTATTGGCTCAGACGTGTCGCACTTAAACTTGCATAAAACGTTTTGTATTCCACACGGTGGCGGTGGTCCAGGTGTTGGCCCAATTGGTGTTAAATCGCACCTAGCGCCATTTATGCCAAACCACAGCGTAATTAACGTACCAGGCACTAACATCGGTAACGGTGCGGTATCG
>NZ_AUTQ01000257.1 GCF_000498095.1 Pseudoalteromonas sp. TB64 | reverse complement strand
GTGGGCGCAGGAGGATTCGAACCTCCGACCGCTCGGTTCGTAGCCGAGTACTCTATCCAGCTGAGCTATGCACCCACTTTCATAGATTGCTTATTTAAACTCTAAGCAGAGCGTATAAATTAAGACATAAAAAAACCGATTTCCATCGGTTTATTTTTCTTACACTTTAAAAGCGTATGAAAACATGAAAGTGGTGGGCGCAGGAGGATTCGAACCTCCGACCGCTCGGTTCGTAGCCGAGTACTCTATCCAGCTGAGCTATGCACCCACTTTCATAGATTGCTTATTTAAACTCTAAGCAGAGCGTATAAATTAAGACATAAAAAAACCGATTTCCATCGGTTTATTTTTCTTACACTTTAAAAGCGTATGAAAACATGAAAGTGGTGGGCGCAGGAGGATTCGAACCTCCGACCGCTCGGTTCGTAGCCGAGTACTCTATCCAGCTGAGCTATGCACCCACTTTATAGTTTACTTATTTTAACTCTAAGTAGAGCTTTTGCTTATTTAGACTCTAAGCGAGTTATTAAAGTATGGTGGGCGCAGGAGGATTCGAACCTCCGACCGCTCGGTTCGTAGCCGAGTACTCTATCCAGCTGAGCTATGCACCCATACTTTAAAACTTTACAAAACACGCCATTAAAAGAAATGGTGGAGAGGGAGGGATTCGAACCCTCGATAGAGCTACAAACTCTATACTCCCTTAGCAGGGGAGCTCCTTCGGCCACTCGGACACCTCTCCGTCTTGTGGGGCGTATAATAAAGATTTCAGAAAATATGTCAAACACTTTTCTACCAAAAGTGGCTATATGGTTATAGATTGTCCACAAGATTGGCTTTTAAGTGTGATTAGTTTGAAAATTAAACGTTTCCTGAATTTTTATCGGTGTTATTTACACCTAAAACAGGGATTAAATCATCCGATAAGTTTGCAAGGTACTGCTCTTGGTATCCTAACTGCTGAAATTCAGCAATACAGGCTCTATAATAATTTTGTCGGGCTTGCTCTGTTGTACAAATATCTGGCAACTCTTCAACACGTTTGCTTTTCATTTTATTATTCTAAGTCCGTTTAGTATTTATATTTAAAACCCTGAACATCTGAGGGCATCTGAATTTCAGTCATAGTGTAGTCAAAATCGATACAAACACAATATTGAATTTGAAAATAGCTATACCAAAAAGTTATAAGTATCGTTGTCGCTGATTCTAAACAACTGCACATAACAATAGGCTAATGAAACTGAATGAAATATTAACTAATACCTATAACTACTTTTAATTATCTATCTCATTTTATGCAATGAAAAGTAATTAGGGTTAGTTAGAGAGATCTCTCACAACTAATAAATACTTCTCGTACAATTCTCTATTAAACACACACAAAAACGCCGCTATTAAGCGGCGTTTATTAACTTATTTTGTTCTACCTAAAGCTTAGTCAGCTTGCGGGCGCATATGCGGAAACAAAATAACGTCTTTAATTGTTGATGAATCAGTAAACAACATAACTAAACGGTCAATACCAATACCTTCACCTGCAGTTGGCGGTAAGCCATACTCAAGTGCGCGTATGTAGTCTTCATCGTAATGCATTGCTTCATCATCGCCAGCGTCTTTCTCTTCAACTTGACGAGTAAAGCGCTCAGCTTGGTCCTGTGCATCGTTAAGCTCAGAGAAACCATTTGCAAGTTCACGACCGCCAACAAAAAACTCAAAACGGTCTGTAACAAATGCATTGTCGTCGTTACGGCGAGCTAGTGGAGAAACTTCCCACGGGTAGCCAGTAATAAACGTAGGTTGAATAAGCATGTGCTCTGCTGTTTCTTCAAATATTTCGCACAAGAACTTACCTGGACCCCAAACACAATTTTCAGGAATTTTAACGTGCACTTGTTTAGCGTACGCTTTTAATTCGTCAAAATGGTTTTCTGGGTCGTTAAATACCGCAGCATCAAACTCAGGATTATATTTTAAGATTGCGTCGCTCATACTTAAACGTGTAAACGGTTGGCCAAAGTCGTACTCAACTGAGTCAATTACTTCGCCGTTTTCGTCTTTAGTTGTATTAACTACAACTGCACTACCTAGTACGTTTTCTGCAACCGTACGTAGCATGTCCTCGGTGATGTTCATCAGGTCGATGTAATCAGCGTATGCTTGGTAAAATTCAATCATTGTGAATTCTGGATTGTGACGCGTAGATAACCCTTCGTTACGGAAGTTACGGTTAATTTCGAATACACGGTCAAAACCACCTACCACTAAGCGCTTTAAGTAAAGCTCAGGCGCTATACGTAAGTACATGTCGATATCAAGTGCATTATGGTGAGTTACAAACGGACGTGCAGATGCACCGCCAGGTATAACCTGTAGCATTGGTGTTTCTACTTCCATAAAGTCACGATCTGCTAAAAAGCGACGAATGCCTTCAACTACTTGTGAACGAATGCGGAATGTTTCGCGCGTTGCTTCGTTAGTAATTAAATCAACGTAACGTTGGCGGTACTTTGTTTCTTGATCTGATAAGCCATGGAATTTTTCAGGTAACGGACGAAGTGACTTAGTTAGTAGTTGGTACTCAGTCATTTCTACGTATAAATCGCCTTTACCCGATTTATTTAGCGCACCTTTAACACCAATAATATCGCCAGTGTCTAGTTGACCATATTTTTCTTTAAGATCTTTTTGAACGTCTTTAGATGCATACGCTTGTACACGACCTTTCATGTCTTGAATTACAAAAAACGGTCCACGCTTTGCTAAAATACGTCCAGCAATAGACACAACTTCTTGCATCTCTACTAATTCTTCTTTGCTCTTATCACCAAACTGGGCTTGCAAGTCAGCCGTGTAATGCTCACGACGGAATTGGTTTGGATGACCGTTGGCTGGGCAATTTTCGCGTATAGCATCTAACTTGCCGCGACGCTCAGCGATTAACTTGTTTTCGTCTTGGATTTTATCAGTCATTTTTTAGCTCTTTATTAGCTTGGTGGTTATAAGCCAGATTTAAGGCTGGCTTCAATAAATTTATCTAAGTTACCGTCAAGTACCGATTGGGTATTACGGTTTTCAACGCCTGTGCGTAAATCTTTAATGCGTGCGTCATCAAGTACGTATGAACGAATTTGACTACCCCAACCAATATCAGATTTAGCATCTTCTTGCGTTTGTTTTTCAGCATTTTGCTGTTGTAGCTCAAGCTCAAATAATTTAGCTTTTAACTGCTTCATCGCTTGGGCTTTATTTTTATGCTGTGAACGCTCGTTTTGACACTGCACTACGGTATTTGTTGGTACGTGAGTAATACGAACCGCCGATTCGGTGGTGTTAACGTGCTGACCACCCGCGCCCGATGCACGGTAAACGTCTATACGTAGGTCTGACGGATTCATATCAATTTCAATATTATCGTCAACTTCTGGATATACAAACGCAGAAGCAAATGAGGTATGACGACGGCCACTCGAGTCAAATGGACTTTTACGTACTAAGCGATGTACGCCTGTTTCTGTACGTAACCAACCGTAAGCGTATTCGCCAACAAAACGAACTGTTGCGCCTTTAATACCGGCTACATCACCGTCGGTCGCTTCAACTAGCTCAACTTTAAAGCCTTTAGCTTCGCCCCAACGTAAATACATACGAAGTAAAATATTACACCAGTCTTGGGCTTCAGTACCGCCAGAACCCGATTGTAAATCAAGGTAAGCATCGTTTGAGTCATGAGGACCTGAAAACATACGACGAAACTCTAAACCTTCTAACTGCTCGTTTAGATCAGTTAATTCGCTTTGCGCTTCGTCAAAGGTATCTTGGTCTTCGGCTTCTACTGCTAGCTCAAGTAAACCTTCAACATCATCAGTACCGGCTACAAGGTTGTCGATTGTTTCAACAACAGCTTCTAATGCTGACTTTTCACGGCCAAGCGCTTGTGCGCGTTCAGGCTCATTCCATACGGCTGAATCTTCGAGTTCGGCGTTAACTTCTTCTAGGCGTTCTTGTTTAAGAGCGTAGTCAAAGGTACCCCCGAAGCAATTCAGTACGTTCGCGAATTTCCTTGATTTGGTTAATCACAGGATTCACTTCAAACATGTACATCACTCCAAAATGGCTAGGTAATTGCGCCCCTTTAAATGGGATTTCCGCAATAAATTATCGTCAAATGATAAAAACGCCCGATTTTAACAAAAAACCGCGCGCTTTATTAGCATTTTATGCATGATATTACATATTTTTTAGTGCACTTTTTCAAGCTCTCTAACTATTAGCTGTAGCGTAAATTTACCTCTAAACTCATTTATATCTAGCTGATACGCTACTTTTACAAACTTAGCCTCAGTATCTGGCCACTCTTTTACATCAATACCAAAAGCAATGGCATCAACTAATCGACCTGATTGATGCTTTAACACGAGCTTTAAATGCTTTTCGCCTACTATGCGCTGCTGTATTAGTTCAAATGTATGCTCAAACACCGGCTCAGGAAATTGCTGCCCCCACGGACCAGATTGCTTTAATAACTGTGCAAATTCCATAGTAAAGCACTCGTTTGGCAACTCACCGTCGGTAAACACAATACAGCGTTTACTTTCTTCGCTAAGTTGAGCGCTAACAGCGGCATCAAACGCTATTTTAAAGTCGTTAAAATGTTGCTCGTTAATACTTAAACCGGCGGCCATTGCATGACCACCAAATTTATTAATTAAATGTGGATCGGCGG
>NZ_AUTQ01000256.1 GCF_000498095.1 Pseudoalteromonas sp. TB64 | reverse complement strand
GATTGTAAAATACCCATTACCGCAATCGGATCGGTTGGCGATATTAACGCGCCAAACAACAAGCACCAAATAAACGACAAATTAAACCCAAGTAACGGCAATACAAAATAAAGTGCGCCGGCAATAATGACCGTAGATAACAACGTGCCTAAACACGCAAGAATCCCGATTGGCAGTTTATAACGCTTTAAATCGCTAACATTAACGTGTAATGCCCCTGCAAAAAGCAGCATAGAAAGCATGCCATCAAGCAAAACCTCGGTAAAATCTAACTGATCGAGCAAGCTCACTTCGTAATCTATAAGATCATCAAACCCTAAAAAGCCCAAAAATATAGCGCCGATAGACAAAAGCATTGAAATAACCATAACGCCAATGGTTGTTGGTAAGCCAATAAAACGATGGTTTACATAGGTGAGTAACGCGGTAATTGATAAAAATATCGCACTTATTTCAAGTACGCTTAGGCTGGTTCCTGGTGCCATGGTTTAAATCTCAATATTTATTTAATGGTGCCTTACTCAAAATAAGCAAAGCAGAAGGGATATTATTTTTTATACGGTTATCTCGTATTATATTCTTATAGCGTAAACAAGCATACCCAAAATATTAATGTATTTAACGTATTAGCCCACGCATTTAATAAAACAAAAAAGCCCATGTTAGGAATTAACCTAACATGGGCTTTTTTACACTCGCTATTTTATATCATACTTTTGTAAGCATTTTATAAAGCGCTTATTAAAGATAGGTCTTCTTTAGCGCGAGTTAAGTTATGCGATACCATTGCGCTTTTAGACATTTCGTTTGCTTCGTATAAATCAGCAAGACCAGCCGTATCGTTATTCGCTTTTAAACGTGCAACACCACGGTTGCTTAATGCAAATGATGTAAGTTGGCGTACTTTAAATTTAGGGCCATCTGCGTCTTTTAAAAGCGCGATTGCTTTAGTACAAATTGCTTCGGCTTGAGCATAATTTTTTGACTTAACATTCAGTGCACAGCTATTAAATGATTGCTCAAGTGGCTGTGGCGCTGTTGCAGTTTCAATAACCATTAATTTGTAATCACTTTGCTCAGCCATTGCAGCAGCTGAACATGTAAGTAGTGAGCTAAGAGCGATAGTTTTGATAAGAGTAAGTTTCATGATTATATTCCTGATTAGTTAAGTCGTACTTGTTGCCGACAACTAAACTTTAGAGAATTAACACAAAACCGACAAACGATTAAAACAAACCTAACAAGTGAATAAAACTAACTTATAGACTTTAGTCTAATGCCAAACTATTGATTTACGGTAATTGATATTTATAAAGTCAGCGACTAAATCCACACCTTATTTAGTGCGTTCAAGTAACTTAACTACTTGGGCTACAACTTTAGACTTAAAGCCTTTGACTACAACATCATTTATCCACCAAACCAGCTGTTAAGGCACCAAGTGCTTAGCAAATTTGCATTTGATTTACTGTGGAGCGGTAATGCATATTTGCAAATTATTAAAAATTCATTTGGACAAGTTATTAAGCTGCGCCATTTACCATATTTAACAATGCGTTATAGCGATAAACCTGGTGTGTACGCACAATTAAGTTTATCAGAAAAGTAAAATAATGGGGTGGGTTACGAATTTATTCACCAGCAATTCGGCTGAGCTAATTAATGCCGAGGGTAATGTGCTTGATAATCTATTTACTAGCGATGAAGAGTTAGTAACGCTTGATATTATAAAACAACGCTTGGCGCGGCAACCTGCTTTAGCACAATCCGAGGTTATGAAGGTGCAAGCCCGTTTTAAATCTGGGTATGTGGCTTAGGTTTTTTATTTTCCTTTGTGGTCAACCCGGTTCTAGTATTGGTTAATACCTGGTATTGGTAAACCTGAATTACCACTCGATGCAATGATTGAATTAACACTTGCCATGCTTGGACTTGCAGGTTTAAGAAATGTGAAAATTAAAGGGCGCTAGTAAGTAAGGTTACTTATTCACTCCAACCCCTATAATTTTTAGCTCTACAATCTAGGTTGCCTTTTCATAGAAAAAAAAGCCTCTCTATCAGCTTTCCCATGTATATTAAAATGTGCCATGTGAGAGAAGTGAGATTCAATTTTCCCTGATTTTAAATGAAACGGCAGCCCATCAAGATTGATCTCCGCACAAATACTCGCAAAATCCTTTTCATAGCAGTCTTGAAGTATTTTTAGATTAGTAGATGGAAAGCTATTTTTAAATTCTTTGTTAAACTTAGGCTCAAAGTATTTAATAAATGCAGCTTCAAACAGACAGACTTGTTCATGCTCAGAAGTATTAAAAATCTTTTCTAAACCTAATTTAATACGTGCATCATCTTTTTCTCTTTCCTTAGCCTTATGATTGAACATTGTAATTACTTGATTGTTTTCCTTAATATCAATAACTAGTACATGTAATTCTTTATTTGGTACTGTATGTGTTAAAGATATTTTTTGTAATGTACCGTGGCTCAAAAGTCTATCTCTAGCATTTCTAGAGCCATTTTTCCCGTATGCTTGGCCTATATAAAGTACATCAAAATCAAACTTTTTTGTATGATTATGTATAAGACTAAAAGCCATCTGGGGTGTTAACCAGAGTTTGTCTTCTTTATTAATTAAGCACGGGTAATCTTCATCATCCTCTGGAGCAAGATCGAAGCCAGCGGGAATAATCAAAGGCAACTCTAAATCTTGATCTCCATAAATCACATTAAAAACTATTTTATTTTCATCAATTTTAAAGCCATCAATGGCTATCTTAGGAACTAAACCAATAATATATATGTGACATGAATTCAATAATTTTTGATGTTGCTTAAACATATCTTCATCATAAAGTGCATTTGCAGGAAAGTGCAAATAACTTGAAGCAAATAGACTAAGCATATGCTCAACTCCATACTTTAAATCGTGATGCATTTGAATCCTTTCTGTAAGTAATAAAATTAATATTTCGTAGTATCCATTATAAACTTTTAAAACTCACCAGCAATTTTATCTTTTTGTTGTCACTTCATGTCAAACTTTGTCACTTTTTGACAGTTTGATCTTTTTAAAACCTACGACAGGTCCTTTTACTGGGCTAGCTGACAATTAATGACGTGTCACTGAGGTTGTCAATTTGACACATTTTTTGGACGAAAAAAGAAGGCGAGGAGGAGTGAGTTTTTCGCTCTTTTGTTTCTTAGCTCACACTTTCCAGCATGCCTTGGCGAGCCAATTAAATACGATGTTATCTATTTCAAAAATAAGAAGGAAAAAAAAGCGCTAGCCAGGAGCTAACGCTTTTTTGTACTGAATACTAATTACTAAATATTAACCCCTCCAACAAAAAATCTGGAAATTTCAAAAACTTCATTAATCAATTGTTATTTGGTTCTCAGTAATTAGCTGCCTTTAAACCCAGGGCAAGAGCATGAAAAAACACTATAAATTCAATACCTTTTCAAGATAAGCTGTACTGCGCATCGCTTTCTTCTGCTTTGCTGGCATACCTTTACTAAAACTGGTTTCAGCCTTTAATTGATTAAATGCGATATGCCTCAGCCCTGCAAATACTGGCGCTGCACCTTCGCGCCTAATTCGGCACTCATCTTCTTTAAATCCTACGTCTAAACGCCAATGTAATCCGTTCTCTATTTGCCAATGTTGCCGCGCTGACCTTGCCAATTCTTCCGCCGTTAAATATGCTGAACTGATATAGTACCTATAACATAACTCATTGCTTACTTTACCTTTTTCCTTTCTGTAGGAAACAATAACACCCACCGTCTTTGCACCTTCCCAGTGTATCGTTTCTGATAAATCACTTACATCATGACGCACTGCACAACACCTAAACTCCTCTCTGTTTTTTTGATAATCTGCTTCATTAAACAAAATCCCTTCAGACGCTTGTCGTGTTATCTCCGGTAATAAAGCCCCCTCTATTTGCGACAGGAGTCCTTTATGATTTGCCTTCACTGCAAGAAGGTAATTAGCTTCTTTGCTCACTATTTTTTCTGCAATTGATTTTTGACACCCCATGGCGTCAATTGTGACTAAGCACCCTTTTATCTCAAGTAACTCAAGAAGTGTTGGTAACGCTGTTATTTCATTCGACTTTTTATCAACAGGACATTGCGCTAAAACGACACCATTTTCGCATGAAAACGCACTGACCATATAAAGTGCATCGCGCCTATCTGACTGATTAAATGAGCCTTTTAAGCATTTACCATCAATAGCTACGACATCGCCCTGGGTTAACTTAGTGCATGCTTTCATCCAAGAAGAAAAAGAATCTTGAAATTGCGTCATATCGATACGGCTTAGTACGCGGGCAATTGTGTCATGACGAGGAATACCTTGCTCTAGGGGAACATATTTCCTGAGCCAATCTAATCTATCATGACCAAAATCTTCAATATCTTCCCAGCCTTGGCATCCAGACACAACAGCGCTGACGGCTAAGAATATGATATCAAATAGTTTATGAACCACTTT
>NZ_AUTQ01000255.1 GCF_000498095.1 Pseudoalteromonas sp. TB64 | reverse complement strand
TGCAAAGTTAAAGCCGTATTCATCACCAGCCCAGTAACCAATTTGCGATGCGCTGCCGGTATAACCTTGGTTGTACGAACCAGATGTATCGTAGTCGTCAAACTCAGCTAAAAAGTTTGTTGGATTTAGGTAGCCATCAGGTAGTTCGCCTGGGTTTTCTATCCCCCAGTTACCCATTGTATTACGTGTAAGTGATTGCAGTGAATGGCTTTCCATAGAGCGAGACTCTATACCAAAGTCAATTGCGCCGTTTTCAATTTCGTATTTACCATGGATTCTAAATTCTGTGATTTCAGACTCTTGGCGAGCAAAGTTAGAATCTAAAATAGACGTACCCACATCAGAGGCATCTAACGTGTTATTACAATTTAGGTTGTCTCGGCGGCAATCATCAAAATCGATACTCATTGACGGCAGTTCGCGGCTAAAATCAACTTCTTGTGCGTTAACTACGTTTGCGCCCAAGCCTGCGTTTACCCAACTGCCGTAAGGTGCATCTGGTTTGCTAGTGGCTTTTGAATTGTGCGCATCAAACATAAAGCTCAATTCTGAATTGAAATAGTACTCAACGTTTAAACCAATAGAATCGTTTTGATTAACTTGGTTTAGCTCTTGAAACGCTAAACCTAAATCGCGTGTTTGCTGATCGCGACGTTCTTCTCGGTAATAAATAGGGGTTTTTACCGTGTTATCGTCAAACGTTAGCGCACTTTTGTAGTTATCCATCCATATTGATTGCTCAGCACGGGTTTCGAATAAATCTTGCTTAGAATATGTGTAATCAAGCGTGGCTGTTAAATCGTCAATTGGGCTGTACTGCAGCGTTAATTGCGCGTTTGTACGAGTACGTTCTCTGTCGGCAATGGTGTAGCGCAAATCTGATGGCATTGAATAAAGCTGGCCAACGGCGGGTGCATTAGTTAAAACAATATCGTCTGCAGCTTGTGGAATTGTGCCGTCAAAAGCAGATGTATTCCATTGATTTACAAACGCACCTGTTGATGAGCTATCGCGCTGTTGCATGCTTGCTGTTAACGAAGCGCCAAATTTAGCTTCGCTGTCGGTCCAGCTAATTAAGCCCGAAAGCTCTGGTGTAATGTCATCACCAACACGGTTTGTTGAGTCGTGTAATGCTTTTACACCTACGCTTGAAATAAAGCCTGGATTGTCGAGTGGGCGAGCCGTATTTATATTAATTGTTGCGCCAATACCACCTGATGCAATACTTGCTTTACCTGTTTTGTATACTTCAACCGATTTAACGCTATCAGACGCTAAGTTTGCAAAGTCAAAAGCACGAGAGCTTGGTGTACCACCGCCTGAAGGCAATGAAGCTGCCGGCATAGTACGACCATTTAGGGTTACCATATTGTAGTCGGGACCAAAACCACGAACAGTTACTTTAGAGCCTTCACCATTTGAACGATCAATCGACACACCTGTAATACGCTGTAGCGACTCGGCTAAGTTGGTATCAGGAAATTTACCAATATCTTCAGCTGATATAGCATCTACAACACCTGCGGCGTCGCGTTTTAGCCGAGTTGACTCTTTAATACTGCTTTTAAAACCAGTAACTTGAATTACTTCAACATCTGTATTTGCTTCTTGTGCATATACAGGTAAAGAGATTGATGCGCCTAAAATCAGAGATAGGCTGGTCGCTATCTTTGTTTTTCTTACAATATGGTTGGACATTCGGTTTCCCTCGCACTTTTATCATTATTATTAACAGCTGTATGGGGCTGTTATTGTGTAATTATAAACATTGTCAAATGTATGGAAGCGCTTCCAGAAGTGCGTAAATAAGTGAACTTATGGAAGCGCTTCCAGAAATGCTAGTTTAAATTTTAAATAGGGTCAACTATTGTTTTAATAAAATGAGACTAAATTGTCCTTAAAATGTATTATTTTTAGATATAAAATAATTTAATTTAGTTATTACAAATACTTATTGAGTTTCATTTTTGGATAAATTTGTAACAACTTTTTGTTATAAAAAATTGATTATTGGTCAATTTAGTTATTTAAGTATTTAACACTTTGCAATAAAAGAGGGTTTAACTAAATGTTAATTTGTATTTGGCAACGATATAGCAAATTGACTGGCGGGTTTACTAACTTTACTAAGGCGCAAATTTAGTGGTGACAAATATTATTATTAAAAATACTCCCGATCAAAAACAAAATTTAAGCCTACTCCAAAATATATATTGAAAAGCTAATCTAAAAACCTAAAAACCTAAAAACCTAAAAACCTAAAAACCTAAAAACCTAAAAACCTAAAAATATCACTATATCTCATATTATAAATTGCTCTTTAAAAGACCAACAATAGTTTAAAAAATCGTTAATTAAATCACCAAAAAGTAACGTAGGTTTTGCATAAGATGGTTTAACTATAAAGTTATCAAATATTGTGTATAACAGTGTTGCGAGTACCTTATTTTGTCGCTATTTTAAAGGCTCTATCTCATATGGATTTTTTATGAACATTAAATTTTTAGCGAGTTTTTATTCTTTTTTCTTATTGGCATTGTTTGGTTGCGATAATCAAAGTACATCAATACAAGGTAAGCCTCAGCTAAATAATAATGCAAGTAATACGTCAATAGACTTTGATGCAAATGCACCTGCTGCTATTCAAATAAGTGAGCCGGCTTTAGTTGTTGGATTGGTAGGCACGCATTGCAAAAGTGATGAAACAGCTTACATTAACGCTAAAATGCACAAAGTTATTCGCTCCATTGACGAATCAATTGTTTATAAGCTTGAGCCTTCTGATAACGTATTATCTATTTGCGTTGCAAAAGACGACTCTTCGCTTAGTTATCGCTTTGGTCGAATAGATGACATGGGGCTTGAAAAACTAGCGACTGCAGAGGCGCCATTTGGCAGTTACTACAGGCAAGTAGGGCGTGTTGGTGAAAGCATTCTATTTTTTAGTAATGGTGAGTACCATTATTATATTATTAACTCTGGTGGCATGGGCAGCGGCGTAACCGTTAATGTTTTTAAAAATGACACGCTTATAACTGAGTTGTTTTCGGGTAACGACCCTTACGATGATTTTGTTATAGCAACCGGTTTAAACTTACCTAAAAAACTGGTCCGCGAAACACAGCCCTTTAATAAAAGAATGCAGTAAATAATGACCCCTCAACAGCAAAACGTGATTGAACAAGGGCACTGGTTTAAAAAACGTAGCCCTTACTTAAAAAGCTTTTTATTAACGCAGGGTAAAACGCTTTCGCTTAAAGCCCAGCAGTCATTATTTTTACGTGGTGATAAGCACGACGGAATTTATGCCGTGCTTAGTGGTGTAGTGCGTATTAGTGGCGTAAGTAACGAAGGTAAAGAAGCTGTACTTAGTTTTATTGATTCGTCACTTTGGTTTGGTGAAGTAACTTTATTTGATGGTGGCCTGCGCACTCACGATGTATACGCACAAACAGACGTAGTGCTTTTTTATGTTTCACACCGTGCGCTTGAACCGCTTTTAAATGAACAACCACAATATTGGCAAGAATTTGGATTATTACTGGCGCAAAAATTACGCCTTATGTTTACTTCAATGGAAGATCACGCATTATTAAGTGCTGAGCAAAAAATATGTAATCGACTTTTAATGCTTAGCGAACATACAGAACATTTAACTCCGCTTGTTTTATCTCAACAGCAACTCGCTGATATGACCTACCTAACACGCCAAACTATTAATCAAATACTGCAACAACTCGTTAGCTTACAAGCTATTAGCTTAGGGTATCAACGAATTACTGTTTTAGATAAACAAAAGTTACAGGCCCGTGCCACACAAGCTTAAATAGAGACTGCTTTATTTAGTTGGAACCCAAATTGCTACAAACTATGTAACGCAACAATGGATTTGAGCTAATGACTACAATAACCTTTAAAAATCAATACAGTAATTATAACTCTCCTACAGTAAATAAAGCGGCAGGTCTAAGCGACGTTGCGGCAACTAATACCCTCCCTAACGAAAAAACAAATGATGTTAAAGGCATTAGCTCAACGCCTAAAGATCAAACGTTTTTAGAACGTGCTCAAGAAGCGCTGGTTTATCAACGTTTAGGTGTAAACAAAGACAAAATAGACGAGCTAAAAGCAGCAATAGAAGAGCTTACTAAAGAGCTCACTAAAAAACAGCAAGGTGAGGGCGCAGACCCTAGCGCAATTGCTGATAAAATAGAAGAACTTCAAAAAATGCTCGAGCAAGAGTATCAACAAGGCTCGGATCGTATGGGTATGAAAACCGAGCATGAGCAAGGGAAGATTATTTCTGCATTTGTTTAATTTACAAAATGTCGGATACCTGACATTGTTGCTGTACTTACTTTTGCTAAAGTAAGTTTTCATATAAAAATAAAGGCAACACAATGAAAACACTTCAACAGCAGCTTGGTAAATATGGTTTGTATCATCGTTCTAAGCGTAATGTACTAACGCACTTTTTTGGTATTCCGTTAATTGTATTTGCAGTGCTGTGTTTACTAGCACGCATTCAAATACCTATTGGTGGTTTTGTTACTGATAACTTAATGATTAATAGCTTTGTAATTGATGGCGCACAACTTTTTGTATTAGCGTCGGTTGTTTATTATTTTATGCTGAGCTTTTCGCTCGGCTTTATTATGGCCGTAATATTTACTTTACTCCTTGTTGGTGCTCAACCTATTGCAGCAATGGCGTTTTGGCCTTGGTTAAGTATTGGCGTAGGTGTGTTTGTATTTGGCTGGGTATTACAGTTTATTGGGCACTATTACGAAGGTAAAAAACCTGCGTTTGTAGATGACCTAATTGGCTTAATTATTGGACCTTTGTATGTAATGGTTGAGCTCCTCTTTTTAATGGGTTTTTATAAAACATTAGAAAACGAAGTAAACGCAATAGCAGGCCCTACAAAGGCATAAAGCATTTTACTAACTACCTTAATAAAACCTAATAAATAACAAAAAAGGGCAGATAACGTATGCAGTATAATAATAAAACAGTGTGGATCACCGGTGCATCGTCAGGTATTGGAAAAGAGCTTGCAATACAGTTTGCCCAGCTTGGTGCACGCGTTATTTTATCGGCGCGTAATGTAGATAAACTAAACGATTTAAAAGCAACGCTTAAAGGCGAAGGGCACTTAGTTATGCCGCTGGACTTAGCCCAGCCAGAGCACGTATTAAGCACAATAACAGCAAAAATGAGTGAGCTTCCTGCAATTGATATTTTAATTAATAACGGCGGCGTATCGCAGCGCAGTTTATTTTTAGAAAACGATTTTAACGTGTACCGCCAATTAATGGAGGTTAATTACTTTGGCTTAATTGCACTTACTAAAGCTGTATTGCCTGCTATGGTGGCAAGGCGCAGCGGCTCGATTGTGTCTATTAGTAGCGTGGCGGGTAAAGTAGGTTCAAAATTTAGAACGGGTTATTCGGGCTCTAAATATGCGGTTGTTGGCTTTATGGATTGCCTACGCGCAGAGGTTAGCGAGCATAACATTCATTGCTTAACAATTTGCCCTGGTTCTATAAAAACAGCAATTGCGCATAACTCATTAAACGAGCAAGGCATAGCGCAAAATAAACCAGAAGAGTCGATAGAAAATGGCATGGATGTAAGCGTAGCTGCCACAAAAATGATTCGCGCCATTAGCGATAAAAAACACGAAGTGATTGTTGGTAAAGGCTTAAGTGGTTGGGCACCCACAATTAAACGCTTTTTTCCTACTTTGTTTAATCGCATTACAGCAAAAACAAACTATAGGTAGCGTCGCTTATTTCAAAGGCGTAAAATGCCGTAAATTTGATCAATTTAGAAAAGGATTCTAAATGAAATATTTATGGCTGAGCCTGTTTTTTATTGTATTAATTTGGTCTGGTATTAACCCAAAAGATCAATTTACATGGCTGCTTGAAGTTATCCCCGCAATTATTGGTTTAGTGCTGCTAGCAAGCACCTATAGTCACTTTAAACTTACCCCTATTTTATACACTTTTATTTTAGCGCATTGTATTGTGCTGATGATTGGCGGGCACTACACCTACGCCGAAGTCCCTTTGTTCGATAACCTGTTCGGTAGCGAGCGTAATAACTACGACAAAGTAGGGCACTTTTTTCAAGGCTTTGTACCTGCGCTACTAGCGCGCGAAATTTTACTACGCAAAAATGTAGTAAATGGCAAAGGGTGGTTAATCGCCTTTGTTATTTCGGTATGTTTGGCATTTAGTGCGTTTTACGAATTAATAGAGTGGTGGGTTGCGGTTTTAAGCGGCGAAAACGCAGAAGCATTTTTAGGCACTCAAGGTTACGTGTGGGATACCCAATCAGATATGGGATGGGCGCTATTTGGGATAATTTTCTCGTTATTAGTGCTTTCAAAATTACACGATAAACAGCTAAAAAACGTTAAAGATTACTTATAAAAGTAGTGATAAAAACGTCCACTAATCGCATTAAATATTAATGGCTACTCAACTTAGCATAAAAAAGCAATCTGATTGATATATGTAATCGCTTTATTAAAAATGAAGTGTATGGCTAAAGTTTGCGGTAATAGGCTCAACAAATAGTGAAACACAAACTAAAAATAGCAAAACGTGATTAAACTGATAGTGAAAGTAAGCTTCAGTATTGGCATGCAAGCACTAAGTTAAACCCTGACTCGAGTATTAAAAACGATACAACGACTATGGAACAATTTGATAACAGAATAAAAGCCAGTAAAGAAGGAAAACCTAATGATAAATATAACACGTGATTACGAGTCTGTAGAGCTTGAAGATAATATTGAAAGTTTTGAAGATGATTATAATTACTCGACTAAAGCTTTACCTAATAATAGAGATAATTTAATAAGTTTTTTTGGCAACGCAATCACAATTTGCCAGTGGTGGTCGTTTGATTTAACCGAAGAAAACAAGCAAAAATCAATAACCGCATTAAAGCTTGCTGCAAAAGCAGGTGAGGCTATTTTTAGGCTAGGTCGAGAGCCTGAAAAAGAGCAGCGCGTTGTGATTGACGACATATTAGATGCCACCTACAACGGCAAAGGCTGGTTATTGGATGGGCGTTTGAATGCCGGTCGTTGGCAACAAGCGTTTTTTTGCGCAGCAATTGTCCGTGACATTGATGCGATGGATAGTTTAGCGAAGTTTCCTGTATCTTTAATGCGCCAGTGCTCTGCCACAAGCAGTGAAGCCGAGTATGCACTCGTTGAATTAATTCAAGGTATACAGCGTCGAGTATCAAATGATGAAGGTTTAGCTTTGCTAGGCAAGGCGCTAGAAGAGGTTAAGTTAGAAACCAAGGACCCGTGGGTCAGCTATTGCACCGGCGGTAAAACAAATTTTGTTCTTGCCTTTATGTTGGATGGAGAAGTCACCCCAAGTACCGCTTTAGCAGATGTATTGAATGATAGCTGGGAGTACCACGAGCGATTCTGTGATATGGGATACCAACAACCTGATTTTTACATGCCAATTGTCTTGCTAGGCTTAGCGTGTATGGCAAAAGACTTAGGTAATGAACTCAACGTGCAATCAGACTTTATTCCGCAGTTTTATATTGATGGCGACTATTTGTAGTTTTACCTCAGCCCCCAAAACCCTCAACTAAACAGATTTAATTTAAAGGAATAAACATGATAAACATAACACGTGATTATGAGTCCGTAATGCTTGAAGATAATATTGAACGTTTTGAAGAAGCGTATAATGATGTTATTGAAGATTTACCAATCAAAAAAGAAAATTTAATTTACTTAATGGGAGATGCAATCAAAATCTGCCAGTGGTGGTCGTTTGATTTAACCGAGGAAAACAAGCAAAAATCCATAAAAGCATTAAAAATAGTCGCAAAAGCCGGTGAGGCAATTTTTAGGCTAGGTCGCGAGCCTAAAAAAGAGCAGCATATCGTGATTGACGATATATTAGATGCCACCTACAACGGCTTAGGCTTATTAGAAAATGGTGGATTACATGCGATGCGTTGGCAAGAAGCCTTTTTTGCTGCAGCAATCGTGCGTGACTATGAAGCGATGGACAGTTTGGCTGAGTTTACAGTGTCACTAATGCGAAAGTGTTCTTCTAAAAACCCTGAAGCAGAGTATTTATTGACTGAGTTAATACAGTGTATTCATCGTCGTGAATCAGGACCAAAAGGTATAGAAATCCTTACTAAGTTGATGGATGAAGTGATTGAAGGTGGCAAAAAAGAGCCGTGGGTTGCATACGGTACAGGCGCAAAATCAGATTTTATTATTTCGTTCACCACAAAATCAGAAGCAACACCAAGTGAGGCATTAGCAAGTGCGCTAACCGAAAATTGGAAATACCATGAGCGTTATTGTGACCATGAGTACCAACAACCTAGTTTTTATATGCCAATTAACTTGCTCGGTTTAGCGTGTATGGCAAAAGATTATGGTAACGAACTCAACGTGCAATCAGACTTTATTCCGCAGTTTTATATCGATGGCGACTATTTGTAGTTTTGCCTCAGCCCCCAAAACGCTCAATCAAACAGATTTAATTTAAAGGAATAAGCATGATAAACATAACACGTGATTATAAGCCTCTAAGCATAAAAAGAAATAGTGACCGATTTGAAGAAGAATATAATGAGTCAATTGAATGCTTACCTATAAAAAGAGATAATTTAATTTATTTATTGGGAGATGCAATCAAAATCTGCCAGTGGTGGTCGTTTGATTTAACCGAAGAAAACAAACAAAAATCCATAACCGCACTAAAGCTTGCTGCAAAAGCCGGTGAAGCTATTTTTAGGCTAGGTCGAGAGCCTGAAAAACAGCAGCGCGTTGTGATTGACGATATATTAGATGCCACCTACAACGGTAAAGGCTTATTAGCAAATGGACGATTACATGCGATGCGCTGGCAAGAAGCCTTTTTTGCTGCGGCAATTGTGCGTGACTATGACGCGATGGACAGCTTGGTTGAGTTTCCGGTATCGTTAATGCGAAAGTGTTCTTCTAAAAACCCTGAAGCAGAGTATTTATTAACTGAGTTAATACAGTGTATTCATCGTCGAGAATCAGGACAACAAGGTATAGAAACCCTCAATAAGTTGATGGATGAGGTGATTGAAGGTGGTAAAAAAGAGCCGTGGGTTGCATACGGTACAGGTGCAAAATCAGATTTTATTATTTCGTTCACCACAAAATCAGAAGCAACACCAAGTGAGGCATTAGCAAGTGCGCTAACCGAAAATTGGAAATATTGTGAGCGCCACCGTGATTTAGAGGGATATGAACAACCTGATTTTTATATGCCAATTGTCTTATTAGGTTTAACGTGCATGGCTAAAGACTTAGGTAACGAATTAAACGTGCAATCAGACTTTATCCCGCAGTTTTATATTGATGGCGACTACCTGTAGTTTTACCTAAGCACCCAAAACGCTCAACTAAACAGATTTAATTTAAAGGAATAAATATGCCAGCTGAAACATGTGATTATGAGTTTCTACAAAAACTCGTTTTATTTTAAGTTTATTAATGTGCGTTTAATACGATATGCGCAATCAGCCATACCAGCTCAATATAAGTAAGTTAATATGAATTTTATAAAAACCTTTACACTTCCTATGTGTTGGATCTTTTTGATCCCTATCGTCTCTTACCTTTTTTTTGGTTATGCAGTAAATGAAAGAAATGAACAAGTAAATAATCTTGTTTATGAATCTTTATATGCCGATAAACCCACTTCAAATGTTGAAAAATTGCATATTCAAGAATCTTTTAATTTATTTGATTATGCGTCTGTTTGCAGTGAAAAAAAACCTGAGTTTCAAACTCTCATTACAAGTTTGGGTAGCCTGTGTGACGATTTTTATTATTATAATGTAGGGAGTGAGCTCAGTTTTTATAGCATTTTAATCTCAGTTTTTATGCTTATTTTTACGTTAGGTTTTTTTCTATTATCTTTTAAATCACAAACAATCCAGTACAAATCTTTTGTTATATCTTGGAATATTTCTAAATTATTTTGCATTGCTCAAGTAGCCATCCAAGGCACGTTATTATTAGCAGTTTGCTTTTTTGGCACTGTTCTTTTATGGAACACTTATTATCCACAAATACTTATTTTTATTGGTTTACCAGTTGGTATTGCGTGTATACAAATGATTGGTATTTTAATTGGTCGTACAAAAATTCCAAATTACGTTATAGGGCACCCGTTAACACAAACAGAAGCACCAACACTTTATGAGGAATTAACGCGTATTTGCGATAAGTTTGATACTGACTTACCTGATAACGTAGTACTTGGGATAGAGGATAACTTTTTTGTGACAGAGCATGAGTTAACTTTGAATGAAGATATAAAGCTCATAGGAAAGACGTTATACCTAAGTATTTTCCATCTTAAAAAATTAAATAAACTAGAGGCGTCGGCTATTTTGCCCATGAAATAGCGCATTTTAGTGGTGAAGACACTTTTTTTTCAAAAAAAACAATACCAATGTTAGCCAAATGCGATGAGTGCTTGATGGTATTACATAGTCGCTTTATTACTATTCCAGCGGCCTATTTTTTATTGTTTTTTAGAGGTCTTTTTGAAATCAGTTTTGGCAAGGTAAGTCGAATGCGAGAGTATCGTGCTGATTTTATGGCTGCAGATTATGTAGGCGCTAAAGCATTGGTTAATGGGCTGGTTAAGTTTGTGTTTTATTCTGAATATAGAGCCAGCATAGAAGAGGAGCTGATTTTAAAAAATGAGCAAGTTAAAAATCTAGACTTTTTAAAACAAATAGAAGATGAGGTACATGATTTTGCAAAAGATTATACCTTTGAAGATAATATTTTAAACCAGGTTATTCATCACCCTTTTGACAGTCATCCTCCCATGTATAAAAGAATAGAAGCTGTAGGTTATACATTAGATATTGATGACATTAGAGCTGGTATATTAAATGATGATGAGGATAGTTGGTATCATGAGATTAAGTCTGCTCGTTCAATAGAATTAGAATTAATGAAAGCTTTTGAGGATGATTTTATTTCAACACACGAGCAAAACTTAGTGTATCAGCTTATTCCTACCACCGATGAAGAAACCAAGCTTGTCGAAAAGTATTTTCCGCCTGTGGACATAGTCAGTAAAAATGGTAAAACAACATTAAATATTACATGTAAAACATTTAAATATTCTACATGGGAAGATGAGGTTAATTATGATGATGTGGAGTCATTTTTAGTTAAAAAACCGCTGTTTCGTAAAAAACGTATGCTGTTTAATTTAAAAAATAATAAACGGTTATTTTTTCCTATTAAGTGTTTTTCAATGGGGGAAGAGGAAGTGGCTGAAACGTTTTCAATGTATTATTCGAGGTTTATAATAGCAAACGACTACGAGGAGGAAATACAGGGCAAGAGCATGAAAAAACACTATAAATTCAATACCTTTTCAAGATAAGCTGTACTGCGCATCGCTTTCTTCTGCTTTGCTGGCATACCTTTACTAAAACTGGTTTCAGCCTTTAATTGATTAAATGCGATATGCCTCAGCCCTGCAAATACTGGCGCTGCACCTTCGCGCCTAATTCGGCACTCATCTTCTTTAAATCCTACGTCTAAACGCCAATGTAATCCGTTCTCTATTTGCCAATGTTGCCGCGCTGACCTTGCCAATTCTTCCGCCGTTAAATATGCTGAACTGATATAGTACCTATAACATAACTCATTGCTTACTTTACCTTTTTCCTTTCTGTAGGAAACAATAACACCCACCGTCTTTGCACCTTCCCAGTGTATCGTTTCTGATAAATCACTTACATCATGACGCACTGCACAACACCTAAACTCCTCTCTGTTTTTTTGATAATCTGCTTCATTAAACAAAATCCCTTCAGACGCTTGTCGTGTTATCTCCGGTAATAAAGCCCCCTCTATTTGCGACAGGAGTCCTTTATGATTTGCCTTCACTGCAAGAAGGTAATTAGCTTCTTTGCTCACTATTTTTTCTGCAATTGATTTTTGACACCCCATGGCGTCAATTGTGACTAAGCACCCTTTTATCTCAAGTAACTCAAGAAGTGTTGGTAACGCTGTTATTTCATTCGACTTTTTATCAACAGGACATTGCGCTAAAACGACACCATTTTCGCATGAAAACGCACTGACCATATAAAGTGCATCGCGCCTATCTGACTGATTAAATGAGCCTTTTAAGCATTTACCATCAATAGCTACGACATCGCCCTGGGTTAACTTAGTGCATGCTTTCATCCAAGAAGAAAAAGAATCTTGAAATTGCGTCATATCGATACGGCTTAGTACGCGGGCAATTGTGTCATGACGAGGAATACCTTGCTCTAGGGGAACATATTTCCTGAGCCAATCTAATCTATCATGACCAAAATCTTCAATATCTTCCCAGCCTTGGCATCCAGACACAACAGCGCTGACGGCTAAGAATATGATATCAAATAGTTTATGAACCACTTT
>NZ_AUTQ01000254.1 GCF_000498095.1 Pseudoalteromonas sp. TB64 | reverse complement strand
CGGTTAAATGCTCTAGCTTAAAGCTAGGGCTGCCGTCTTCTTTTAACGGCCATTCAATGCCTTCAGGGCGCAGTGCGTAACAAGCACGTAATAAATCAATAATATCCCAGCGGCTGTTATTGTTTTTATATTCGCGCTCGTACGGGTCGTAAAAGTTACGGTAAAAGCTATAGCGGCTTACTTCATCATCAAACCGAATACTGTTATAACCAGCAACACAGGTATTTGGTACACTAAATTCGGCATGAATTTTTGCTATAAACTCAGCTTCAACCAAGCCTTTTTTCATTGCCACTTGTGGCGTAATACCTGTAATTAAACACGCCTCAGGGTGAGGCAAGTAATCCGCTTGCGGCTTACAATATTCAATAAGCGGCTCGCCAATAATATTTAAATCAAGATCGGTACGAACACCAGCAAATTGGCTCGGCTTATCCTTTTGTGGGCTTGCTCCCCATGTTTCGTAGTCGTGCCAATAGATTGTTGCTTGATTCTCTTGATAACTTTCATTATTCATTCTATGTCTTAGCCCTTTGAATTTGCGGGTTATTAGCGCTGCTCAGTTTCTTTTTGTATTTTCGAGTTTCTTGTAAGTAGCGCGTTGTGTGTATAGTTTCGTGTATAAATTTTCTGCTAACTGTGTATAAAAAATTAAATGGCGATAAGGGATACCAAATTAAGAAAGCTGCTAGGTAAAAATCAAATACCTTGTGTATTATCGCATAGAGATAGTTTAAGTGTAAGGTTATCAGCTAAGGGAACAGTCACTTGGCAGTATCGCTGTTGTTACATGGTTCACCAAACGTTACCGTGTATCGTGAATTGCGCCGCATACCAAAAGGCAAAGCAATACTTACACGTTTGTTTAATAACGTGCATAACGTAATTACCGACACTAATTTAAAAACTCGTTTAATCGAATGG
Organism: Pseudoalteromonas sp. TB64; assembly: GCF_000498095.1. Taxonomy (GTDB): domain Bacteria; phylum Pseudomonadota; class Gammaproteobacteria; order Enterobacterales; family Alteromonadaceae; genus Pseudoalteromonas. The sequence continues at coordinate 3,982 of NZ_AUTQ01000254.1, read as the reverse complement.
ACCAGGCAACTCAGAGGTAAAGCAGATAAAATTGGAGCTAAGGCTAGCACCAACGTCGGCGTAGCCGACCTATCTTGGTCTAGTGGTAATTAACTGTACGCCTATAGCCGTGGGCTCTAGCGCGGAGTTAATATTTGATATGGTGGGGGGTGACAAAAAGGACATCGAAGAGGTTAAAAAGGATCTAGTTGCAGGTAAAAGGATCGCGAGAAACGGCCATATTTACCAAGTCAAAGGTGGCCAGTTACATGTATTAGACGAAAACGCCCAATTAAAACAAAACAAGCAACTCGATATTGAATACCGAGCAAAAACATTTGCCCAAAAATCGGGTAGCTGGCATGTAACAGAGGATCACTGGCAACAAGCCCGCGAACTTGTAGACCTTGCTTATCAATATGCAGAGCTAGACGGGCGCCAAGCGCTTAATACAACTACAAACGAAAATGGTCTAGTGACAATTGGTGATTGGGACTTAGTTACTTTAGTTAAACAAGGCAGTGCATCAGCAATCAGCAGTAACGATTGGTGGTCACTGGGTTTAATGGCGTAGGAGAGATAATGACTATTCAAATTTCAAAAGTACTCATGCCAAAGGCATGTATTAGCTGCCAGGCGTTTTGCCCAAAAAGGTATGCCGAAGATTAGCACAGCCCGTTTACTACTAAATTTGATAAGCCCCCGCCTAAAACCCAATACGGCCAATGTGGTAAAACAAATAACAGCGTATTTGCCACCGAAATTTGCACCGGTTATCAGCAAGAACCTAACGCCGACGTATTTGCAGTAACTAATAGAGCACAACCAAAACAACAGGAAATATTTTGATACGCTGACACTATTGGTGTTCTTGATTTAGCTAGATTAGTATTGAGCGGTGAAGCAACGGCCATCAGTGATAATGATTGGTGGGCAATAGATTTAATGGCTTAAGTGTACACGTTAATTACTTAATTAGCGGGTACAGCTAAGAAATGTCAAGAATAAGGAAAAATGGTTTTGAAGGTAAAGTTCAAAGAATTTTGGAGCGAACACAGATTACTTTTAGTAACAATACTTACGTTAGGAGTAGCCTCTTTCGGTGTTTATCTAATATTAATTAGTGCTAAAAGTCATGTCGAGCTCTGGTCTGCTATAGGTAGCTGGGTTGGTGGAGTCGCTACGGTGTATGCCGTGTGTATAGCAATTATTGAATATTTGAGTAATAAAAAGTTAGAAGTCATCAAAGAGCGAACTAAAATACATAGCCTAATTACTTATTATTTTGCCCCAAAATTGGAATTATCAGAACTGGCTTTTATACGAGCAAAAAGAAGTTATGAAAGTATAGTTGATACATCTGAAGAGACAAAAAAAGATATAAAGAATATCTTAAAATGGCAACAAAATCGCTAGAAGATCTTGATATAGAGACTCTTAAACTCAGAATGTTAGAAGATAGTATAAAAATATCTTCCAAAAAACAGTATGACGATTTAAAACCTTTTTTGGATAAAATTTTCGATTTAAGGGAAGATCTTATAGAATTAAGTTGTTATGTTGATAAAGAATTATTTTATAAACAAAACAATAATAGGTTATCGGAGCTTCGAAAAGTAGCTGATAAGTTGAGTCAGCGTAAAAGTTATTGTGGTGATACCTCCATATTAGAGAGCCTTGAATATCAGGAATATAAAACTAATGTGAACAATACTATTTTCAAACCGTTTTTAAAAAAAATAGAAGATTGATATGAAGAAAGTAGAAGGTTTTGAGGGTAAAGCTGACAAAATTAATGGGCATGGCACTATTTCCTATAGCTTATTTGTTTGTAATGAAGGAGGTTTGTTCGTTCAGTTGAGTGAAAATCAGATAGATACAAATAGCCCAGGAACATTTAACAATCTACTTTTTCCTATTGCGGTGTATGTACGTGAATATAACCCCAACAAAGCAATGAATGTAGAAAAAGGGTATTGTTTAAAAGAGCAAAGCTATATTCGTATAAATAATAATAATACAAGTGCATTTTTAAAGTCTGTTATTAGGCATTTATGCATAATCGAGAAATAGGTCTGAGTTAACTGCTAGTCAAAGCCCAATCAATTCTAATTGTTTTTCACGCGGTAGGTTTTTAATAAGCGCTGCGGCTAGTTGCGCAGTGGTTTTACACGGAGGATTTAAGAAGTGATCAAACGATTGGGTAATGCGGAACGTAGCGCCGCATTCTTTAGTATTAGTACACGAGCAATATAAATTGACTACGTGGGCGCTTTGCTTTTCGCGTGATGTAATTGTTGCTTTAGCTTCGCAATTTGGGCAAGTAACCTGCGCCATAATAACTACCAATCGGCAATAAAATATACTGTGATTACACACTGCCAGTAAGGATGATAAACAACCATTAATTGAATTTTACTGCCAAAGATTTTGGTTAGCTGATCGGTTGCCCGAATTTTTATTTATGAGCTACGTATTAAAAAATTAAATATTTATCTAGTGGTCTCTTGAGTTTCATTAATTAAACCCTATTTAATATGTGGGTATTAATGTTAAAAAAAAAAGAGACAAAATATGACATGTAATCATAAAGATTTAAGTACTGTAATGGAAGAGATTGAACTATTTCAAGGTAGTGGCCAGCGCCATATATGTGCTGGTTGTGCTTATCTTTTAGGTGTAAATCACCGTGAAAATAATTCGAAATATAACCCTGGTGCAGTAGACGACTTACCAGAAAGCCAAGCTCAACCTCAAAGGCATAGAAATGCTTATGGGGCTTATGATAAAGGGTTTAAAGGCAGGGCAAGATCACGAACTTTACCTTGACTTCAAAGTATGATCTTATACTCCTTTTTACAAGGAGCATTCTCATGCTTGATATTCAGCTATTTAAATATTTCGAATCAATCGATGATCCTCGCCAACAAGGTAAAGTGGTTCATAAACTATTTGATATCATATTCTTAGCCGTCAGCGCTGTTGTGTCTGGATGCCAAGGCTGGGAAGATATTGAAGATTTTGGTCATGATAGATTAGATTGGCTCAGGAAATATGTTCCCCTAGAGCAAGGTATTCCTCGTCATGACACAATTGCCCGCGTACTAAGCCGTATCGATATGACGCAATTTCAAGATTCTTTTTCTTCTTGGATGAAAGCATGCACTAAGTTAACCCAGGGCGATGTCGTAGCTATTGATGGTAAATGCTTAAAAGGCTCATTTAATCAGTCAGATAGGCGCGATGCACTTTATATGGTCAGTGCGTTTTCATGCGAAAATGGTGTCGTTTTAGCGCAATGTCCTGTTGATAAAAAGTCGAATGAAATAACAGCGTTACCAACACTTCTTGAGTTACTTGAGATAAAAGGGTGCTTAGTCACAATTGACGCCATGGGGTGTCAAAAATCAATTGCAGAAAAAATAGTGAGCAAAGAAGCTAATTACCTTCTTGCAGTGAAGGCAAATCATAAAGGACTCCTGTCGCAAATAGAGGGGGCTTTATTACCGGAGATAACACGACAAGCGTCTGAAGGGATTTTGTTTAATGAAGCAGATTATCAAAAAAACAGAGAGGAGTTTAGGTGTTGTGCAGTGCGTCATGATGTAAGTGATTTATCAGAAACGATACACTGGGAAGGTGCAAAGACGGTGGGTGTTATTGTTTCCTACAGAAAGGAAAAAGGTAAAGTAAGCAATGAGTTATGTTATAGGTACTATATCAGTTCAGCATATTTAACGGCGGAAGAATTGGCAAGGTCAGCGCGGCAACATTGGCAAATAGAGAACGGATTACATTGGCGTTTAGACGTAGGATTTAAAGAAGATGAGTGCCGAATTAGGCGCGAAGGTGCAGCGCCAGTATTTGCAGGGCTGAGGCATATCGCATTTAATCAATTAAAGGCTGAAACCAGTTTTAGTAAAGGTATGCCAGCAAAGCAGAAGAAAGCGATGCGCAGTACAGCTTATCTTGAAAAGGTATTGAATTTATAGTGTTTTTTCAT
>NZ_AUTQ01000253.1 GCF_000498095.1 Pseudoalteromonas sp. TB64 | reverse complement strand
GCTGGTCTTGCTGATTTATACGAAGCAAACCAAATGTCTACAAGTACAATGGTATCGCATAACTTAACTCGCGCTAAAGAAGAATTATCTTTATAAAAAACCTTTATAAAATGCTTTATAGAGTGCTCTTATTTAGAGCACTTTTATAAAATAGCGAGAGTAAAAAGCCCATGTTAGGTTAATCCCTAACATGGGCTTTTTTGTGTTTTTTTAAATTACCTGAATTTTGATGATATTAAAAACATGTTTACTTTTGTATTTCAAATACTCTTTATTAGATGAGCATTATTAATTAGTAGTAGGGTATAAACTTTGTTTTTAAACTTACATACCTAAATAAACCTATTTGAAGCGTTTGCTCATTCTTAGAAAAAGTTACATAGATAGATTTAAAATTTTTAGCGTTTAATATAAGTTAAACCTAGAAAAAGCACTTTTAAATATAGATTTATCCATGCTTTTAATTCCTTTTTCATCATAAATTCCGAAATAGTATTTATCACTGTTAACCTCTGCATTTCATCGCGCTTTATGAGTAATTTAGGTATAGGGCTTATAAAAATGCATTGTTATTTAGTTTAAAATTTTTTTTCATTATTGTATATTTTAGATGAAGATGATTTATTTGATCATTTTATACTGTCAGGTATTTTATAGGCTTGACCCAAATATTTTAAATATATAAAGGACTAACTAATGGGCTACGATGTAACTTTTCATGCAATTTCTAAAAACGAACTTAAAAAATATGTTTATGACGTTTTAGAGGATCCGACTTTAGCTGAAGAGCGTGGTAAAGAACTTACTGATGATGAAAGCGAGCAAGAGTTTATTCAAAGTATTTATGGCAATATGAGAGAGTGGCTGAGCGCGTCACAGCAAGAGCAGAATGACTTTGCAAAAACTTTTTCTTTTGCTATTGCAGCAATATCTGGTTATCTCCATGATTTTTATTACTCACGAAACTTTGCGTTATCTTTTATTGAGTTTGAAGATCACCCAGGCTTTTTTAAAAGTTATACATCTATTGAGGGCTCCCCATTAGTTGACTGTACTGATTTAAGCGGTGGGAACATAGAAGGTAATTACAGCGCTTCAGGTTTTAGTGATGATGCTAAAGGCATTTTTGAACTAATGGAACAGATAGATTTGGATGTAGACGAAGAAGGGTTAGATTCATTAAAAAGGGCGCTAAAATACTGCGTTGATAACGACTTGCTGTTTTTAGAAGCAAGTGACTTAGTGGTTCCTTTTTCAAACGAAAGCTTTACAAATACAGATAAAATGAAGGCACACTTTCTTAAAAATATAGAAGGTTAAAATTTCTACGAGTTAATTTACTAAGGGCTATTGATTTAAAACTAACGTTAAATAGCCCTTATATACATTTCATTTATTAGACTAAAGTCTATAGGTTAATTTTCTTCACTTATTAGGTTTGTTTTAATCGTTTGTCGGGGTTGTGTTAATTCTTTAAAGTTCAGTTGTCGGCAACAAGCACGGCTTAACTAATAGGAATATAACCATGAAATCACTTATCAAAACTATCGCTCTTAGCTCTTTATTAACATGTTCAGCTGCTGCAATGGCTAACCAAAGTGACTACAAATTAATGGTTATAGAAGCTGCAACAGCGCCACAGCCACTTGAGCAATCATTTAATAGCTGCGCACTGAATGTTAAGTCAAAAAACTACGCACAAGCTGAAGAAATTTGTACTAAGGCAATTGCACTTTTAAAAGACGCAGATGGTCCTAAATTTAAAGTACGCCAACTTACGTCATTCGCATTAAGCAACCGTGGTGTTGCACGTTTAAAAGCGCATAACGACACTGCTGGCCTTGCTGATTTATACGAAGCAAACGAAATGTCTACAAGTACAATGGTATCGCATAACTTAACTCGCGCTAAAGAAGAATTATCTTTATAAAAAGCCTTTATAAAATGCTTTATAGAGTGCTTTTATTTAGAGCACTTTTATAAAATAGCGAGAGTAAAAAAGCCCATGTTAGGTTAATCCCTAACATGGGCTTTTTTGTGTTTTGTATAGCGTTAATTCAGCTTTGCATAGCTGTGTTTAAAGGCGCTTTGCGATAACCACTAAGTATTTTAGTTAACATGAGTAAGTCTTTCATTTTTTAAAAATGACATCCTTTTACCTATTTACTAGGTACAAGTTAAGTACGGATGAGCATAAATAGTATCGTTTTCAACACTTGCGTATAGCCTGTTTTATAGCGAATATTTAGGGATGAACTGCTTTAATACATCAAAAATACTACATTATTTAAATTCTTAAATTACATTTGAAACTCTACTTTATTTATTAAACACTTTTTTAATCTGTTTTTTACTTAGGTTTGCTGTAAAATTAATGGCTTAACATTTGTGTATCAATATTTACAGGTGTTATTACTGATTAAATATTCAAACCAATTTAAGTAGATCTTATGATTTTTTATATTATTGGGTTAAGTACGCTGGTGATTATTTTGTGCGTGGCAATTTATGTAATTTATAGCAATATACATAAAAGCCGGGTAAGAAAGTCAAATGAATACAACGTACTGTTTGATACAGACACGATAGTGGATGAGCTAATCAATCAACTAACAGAAAAAGATCAAACTCAAGAAAACGAAGAAGAAACAGCTAAAGGCAAAGAAGAAATCCTCGCAACATTTGTTCAACTACATCGTTCTGGTAGTTTTTGTGCACATTTAAGTGAACAGGAAATCATTTTCTTTGTTAAAAAGAAATTAAACATGGAGAGTAATAAAAATGGCTAGCGAACAGAGTGTAGTTCCTGCAGTAAAAAGTGATTCTTTTATTGATCGATTTGGTCGTAGAAATGTAATTTTAATAACATCGATTGTTGTTGTATTAGCGGTAATTGCAACGCTTACATCGCAAGTTGTTTCGTGGAATGAAGCTGATGAACGTTTGGTTCACCAATCAGCTTTTACAGGTAACTTAACCGTAATAAATCAGGCTGGTCCTTATTTAAAAGCGTTTGGTACTACATCGGCTTATAAAAAAGTAATTTCGATTAACTTTACCGGTGACGCAGGCGCAACAGCAAGCGCAATTGTACCGTTAATACCGATTCGATTTTTAGATACGACAACGGGCGGCGCAAGAGGTGTTTCTCGCTTTAGATTACCAGGCAATGTACCTGCAGCTGAATCGGGTTCTTTACGCGGTTTGCTTAAAATACACGAAGAGTTTGGTTCACAAGAAACATTAATATCTAACTTGTTGATGCGTGCGACCACTGAAAATGTAAAAGCGTCGGCGCGTATGATGTCGGTAGAGCAACATTACTCTGGTGGTAATGGTCAGTTAAGCCAAGATTTTGCTGATCAATTAACTAACGGTATTTTTGTTACTGAACAAATTATTAGTACGGGTGAACGTGATAAATCTGACGATTTGGGTAATTTAAGTAAGCAGCAGCGTGTAACTATTAATATTAAAATGGACGATGAAGGTAATGCGCTACGTAATGCTCCTATTTTAGGTGCATATGGTATTACAGTAGTTGATGCCAGTATTATTGATATTGATTACGAGAGCAAAGTAAATGCTCGTCTTGAGGCGCAAAAACAAGCCGCAGCTGATGAAGCATTAGCACGTCAAAATCTTAAAAAAGCAGAGCAGCAAGCACGTACTGAAGTTGCTTTAGGTGAGCAAGCAATTGCTAAGCAACGTGCTGAATCAGAAAAGCTTAAAATTAAAGAGCAAATTGATGCTGAGCGAATTAAGGCAAATGCTATTATTTCTGCGCAGCAACGTGTTGCTGTAAAAGCGGAACTTGCAAAAGAGCAAGAAGAGATTTTAAAGCAACAACGCTTAGAAGCATTAGGTATGGACGTTTTAGCTGAGGCTCGTTTAAGAGCTAAGTCTGCGGCACTTGACCCTAAGTATGTATTTGATGAAACGTTAAAAGCAGAAGTTAAAATTCAAACCGCTTTATTTACGAGTTTAGGCAATAGCCGTTTAGTGCCTGAAATTGTAATTGGCGCGAGCCAAGGTGAGCAAAGCAATGGCTCTGAATTTATGCGCTTATTAGCCGCTGACGCTGCATTAAGCCTTAAAAAACGTTTAGAAAAAGAGAAAAAATAAATAATTTACTAAATATATAAACAATATTGAGGTTTAGCCTTTAAATACTTAGCTTTTAAATATTATTATATAAACAATAAAAAACGCTGACCAATAAGCATTGGTCAGCGTTTTTTATTGTGCGTATTTTGCTATTGTACTGTTTAGGTAAGCTTTGTGGCTTATTAAACATGTATTTAGGTAATAAAAGGTAAATAGTGAGCAGTTATGGATTCGAACAGTAATCAATTTATTTTAGATTTAGGGCAAGAGCATATTACTATTCAACGACGATATGAGGCGTTAGGTGCATTGAACGATTTTTTTATTGCGGTGTGGTTTTTAATTGGTAGTTTTTTCTTTTTAAATGATGCGTTAGTGCAAAGTGGTACGTGGTTGTTTATAGCGGGTAGTGCTCAATTACTTATAAAACCTGTTTTGAAGTTGATCAGCTTAGTACATGTTAGTCGGGTGTTTCATTCAAATAAAACACCATAAATACGACTCATGATGAGTTCAGTTATTATGACTAATAATTTACCAGTATAGGTAAATTATTAGTTAACCTGAACTCTGGTTAAGAGATTTACTAACATATTGAATCATAGTGATATTTAAATTTATTCTCTCTAGTCAGAGATTTTTAGTGAAAACAAGGCGAATTTACGCGTCAATAGCTGGTCTATTGCAAGTAAATTCAACGCAGTTAGCGCTGAAAATAGCTGCTTGAGATAGATTTATTATCCAGAGTTCAGGTTAGTTATTAAATATCAAGGATAGAGCATTGAAAGTACTTAAATGGATTACAATTGGTATAGCTACTTTATTAATTATAGGCTTACTAATTCCCGAAAAAATAATGATTCCGGTACAAGGTGCTACAAGTAAGGATTGGAACCATAATACGTTTTGGTATGAACCTTGGGGTAGGTCGGGTGTGCACAAAGGAATTGATATTTTTGGTAAAAAAAATACCCCCGTAGTTGCCTCAACAAGCGGTGTTGTTATATTTGCAGGTGAGTTAACCCGTGGTGGTAATGTAGTTGCGGTGCTTGGACCCAAATGGCGAATACATTACTTTGCACATTTAAATAATTACTCAGTAAATACCGGTGATATGGTTAGTATAAATAGCCAGATTGGTTTATTAGGTGATACAGGAAATGCGGCGGGAAAACAGCCTCATGTACATTACTCTATTTTATCGTTGGTGCCCATGCCGTGGCTTTTTACAACGCAAAGCCAAGGGTGGAAAAAAATGTTTTTTTTAAGCCCTCATAAAAAACTTACCAAGTAACCAACAATAATATTCACGATAAAGTTATGTTTTTATCAAAATCATATAAATATTCATAATTTTATATAAAAATATTGGTTTATTTATAAGTCAGCTTTACTGAATAGTAATGTTTTTTCAGAAATAACCTACCTACTTTAAGTAACTTGGCTTTTCGTTTTAGAAATGGTCTTTTTTTAATAAGTCATTGTTATAATTGTAAAAGTTAAGGTTTTAAATGTGAAATATAAAAAAATAAAAATACACGAATAAAGTATGAATAAATTAATGTTTTGAGTTATCCCTAAAAGTAGCATTATATTTTTTATAAGTTACTTTTTAAGTTGATAACAGGTGTTAACAATTTTGACTTTAGTCTATTTTTATTTAAAATCAACGCTAAATTTATATTAATAATACTAAAAAAGACAAATATTGAGCATAACTTGCGTTGTGAATAACTCGATATTATCTGTGGCTTATTATTACTCCTACCTTAAATACTGTTAAACACGGAATACGATAGTTACTAACTTGTGCAAAAAAATAAAAAGCGCAAATAAAGGGATTTAAAATGAAATTTAGAATAAAAACGATAGCAGCCTCGTTATTTGGGGCTGGTATTAGCTTATCTGTGTTTGCTGAAGATATAGAACTATATGTAAATCACAATGTAGAAACTGATGAAAAACCACGTGTAATTATTGTGTTTGATACATCGGGAAGTATGAAAAACAAGCTGCCTAATGGTATTAAAAAAGTAGATGCCGGTATAAGTGCGATGAGTCAGTTGGTTAAGGATAATGACTCTATTGATTTTGGTTTGATGCGCTTTAGACAAAATGAAGGCGGTTATATTATGGCAGGNCCAGCCGCTGGTAGCACTCCGGTAACAGAAACATTATGGGAAGCTTATTTGTACTTAACAGGTCAAAAAGTTGAGTATGGTAAAAAGTCAGATGAACGTGACTTTTTAGCTGAAACCGGAACGTCAAATAACGATAATAACTCTCGGTATATTTCTCCATTTACTCAAGCAGTTGGTTCTGATGTACGTTGTGATAATTCAATAAACTTAATTTTAATGACCGACGGCGACCCTCAAAGTGATACTCAGAGTAATACTGATATAGAAGATCTTTATAAATCTACTTTTGGTTCATATCCTACTACAACAAGTAGTAGTTATTTAGCCGCTTTAGCCCAGATTATTCATGGAACAAAAGACGTTGAGATAGATTTATATGATACCACTGCAGATATAGCTGACACTGGGCGAGTTTTTACGATTGGTTTTGGTGATGGTATGAGCACTAAAGGCAAAAAGTTATTAGAAAAAACAGCTCTATTAGGTGGTGGTGAGTATTTACACGCAGATACCTCAGAAGAGCTTTCAGAGGCATTGAATAACACGATTTCAAAAATACGAGAAGTTAATGATAGTTTTTCGTCTCCTTCGGTAGCAAGTAATAATGTAGATCAAACTCGTAGTCGCGAATCTATTTATTTCGCAATGTTTTACCCAGAAACCGGTGCACGCTGGAGCGGCAACTTAAAAAAACTTAAAGTATCTGGCTCTAATATTTTAGATTCTGATGACAACATAGCCATTGATAACAATGGGTTAATAGATGAAAAAGCGCGTACTTTTTGGTTGCCAGACAATAAGCCAGCAGATGGTAATTTAGTTGCTCAGGGCGGGGTTAATTTACTCTTATCGACTCTTGATACTGATAAACGTAAAATTTACATTGATAGAGCAGGCAGTATTGTTGACTTTAACATTGAGAATGTCGAAAAAGTTTTAAATTTAGATACAAGTACAGCAACTGATCTTGTGCCAGACACAGCTTTAACATTAGATCTAAAGGATGTTAATTGGGCAAGAGGCATTGATGTTGATGACGAAGATGCTGATAGCATATCCACTGAGCAACGCTCTGATATTTTTGGAGATCCGCTTCACTCTAAGCCAGTATCAATAGATTACGGTGATGGGAGTATTCGTATACTAGTTGGGACTAACGCTGGCTTTTTGCATATGTTTAAAGATAAAGGCGAGACTGTTGAAGAAGAATGGGCCTTTACACCAGCTGCACTATTAAAAAACATTCCAGCGTTACGTTCAAATTTAGCCAATACCAAAGTGTATGGAATGGATGGACCTATCAGTGTTTACTTTAATAACAAAAGTTTAAATAGCGAAGGTTTAAATGATGGTGTTGTTAAAGCGAGCGAAGGTGATGAGGTTTGGGCATTTGCAGGTATGCGCCGTGGTGGAAGAAATTATTATGCCTTGGATATCAGCACTCCCGAGCAACCTTTAAAGTTATGGAATAAACCTATTATTGGTGGGTCAGAAGAGTTTAAGTATTTAGGACAAACATGGTCTAAACCTCAAGTTGCATATATTAAAGCGTTTGGTAATGAGCCATTGCTAGTATTTGGTGCGGGCTACGACGTTAATAAAGACAATGCACTAAGATCTAATGATTCTATCGGACGTGGTATTTATATTGTTAAAGCTAAAACGGGTGAAAAAGTATGGGCGCTTACTCCCGAAGAAAATAGCTTTACCGGTGAGCACAGTATTGCTGCCGATGTAACGACTCTTGATTCTAACTACGACGGATATATTGACCGAATATACGCAACCGACACCGGTGGCAATATTTGGCGAGTGGATATGCCAACCGATAATAAGGATGATTTTACCCACTTTAAACTTGCAGAATTAGGAAGCACTTTAGCTTCACAAGACAGGCGCTTTTTTTATAAACCGTTAGTTGCTAGAACTATTTTTAGCAAAGCGACTAAAACCAGTGTTGATGGCAAAATTGTTACTACGCGTTTAGATACTCCTTACGATGCAATAGTGATAGGAAGTGGTAATCGTTCAAATCCACTTGCGACTAATGAGCAAGACCAACTCTTTATGATCCGTGATGAAAATACATTAACTAAATCTTTTGATGAGTTTCCTGTTCCTATTCAAATTGATGACTTAATGAAAATGAACGATGACCCTTTTGGTAACAAGCTTGATGATGTTGAAGGGTTTATTAACCTTGAAGTAGATTTAGGCGCATTTAAAGGTTGGCGTTATGAGTTGGGCACAGGTGAAAAGTCACTGGCGGCAGCAACAGTTGTAGGCGGCGTAGCTTACTTTACTTCTTTTACACCGGCATCGGTATCATCAACTCAAAACCAGTGTTCGCTAACTGGCGGTGGTGGCTCGCTTTATGCCTTTCATCTTCATTATGGTACTAAGGTTTACGAAGATTTAAAATTTACTACCAGTTATGATGTACCAGATACTCCACAGTTATTTTTTGGTGAAGGTCCTTCGTGCGTTGATTCAAATAATAATGGCTATTGCGATACGACTAGTGGAATAGAAGATATTGAAGTAACGCAAGTTAGTAAGTTCTATTTAATAGGTCCTGGTATTGAAGGATCGAATAAACCCATTCAACCAATTGAAGTACTTGGTCCTAATTTAAAAGTTGTTGATGGTAAAATTGAGCTGACTGATAAAAATAAAATGCTCGGTATTGGGTTTAATACGCAACAAACTTATATTTTTAAACGAGAAGAATACGGCTCAATGGCTGATTAAAATATATTACTTATGAATTCAAACCCACCTAAATAAGGTGGGTTTTGTTTTTAATATTAGCCTGCTACAGGGTTTTTACCTGCGCGAATATTTTTAATGCTTTTAATAAACATGTAAATACAGGTAGTTATTAAACAGCCTGCTAAATAAAATACAATACCGTTTGGTGCATCAGATAAATGTGCAGCAAGCATAGGGCCAAATACCGAGCCAATGCTGTAACTTAAAAGCATAACCTCAGTTGCCGAG
>NZ_AUTQ01000252.1 GCF_000498095.1 Pseudoalteromonas sp. TB64 | reverse complement strand
AATCAGTCTATAGCTTTATAAGCCGCTAGTGGGTGTGATGTGCTTAATGAAACATGTACTTCATCGCCTGGGTTTACCACAACTTCATGGTTTACTCGGCTAGTTACAACGGTAGAGCACGCTAATTTTATTGCACACAAGCGGCTGCCACCTTCAAAACGTACCCAAATGACTTCGCCGTTATTACCAACACTGCTTTGTACAAGCAATACATCGTCAGGGCGTAGCAGTACATCAACATCACCACTTTCACAGTCAACGCCATGAGCCGGCGCATTACCAATCGAGGTAGTGACTTGTCCGTTTTCAAAGCTGCCTGCAATAAAGCTTGCTTCACCTAAAAAACGTGCCACAAAACGATTGTTTGGCGTGCTAAAGCAGCGCTCGGGTGTATCAATTTGCTGAATTTTACCGCCTTTTAAAACGCCAACACGATCACTACAATTGGAGTGGCTGTCTAGTTTAATAGTCTAGAAAAGCTACAAAATACGATACATTAAGAAGGGTAAGCCCTTTTAACTTAAAATAAAGTTACTCAAGTACCCGCAATCCCGTCCAAAATGCCAATTAAAACAACACTAAACACTTCTTTATATTCTGCGTAAAAATACAGTAATCGATTGAACCAAAATAGGAACTCAGCTATGGTTTGTTTATCAATAAAAACAAATAAAAAAACGAGTTAATCTACAGGCTCTTTATGCGTTTATGGTTTCTGGATAGTATGGAATTTCAATGAAAAGTAAAATTGATGACTTAGCAAGAAAACTTCGTTTGATATATAAGCAAGGTAGTGCAGAGAAATTTCCATTATTTATGGGCTCATTTCAGTTTCCAACTGCAAGCTGTGAAGGTTCTTCTAGGTTTTTTGCTCATATTGTAAGCCAGCGGTATCCCGAATCTAAAGTGTTTGTTGTTGAGGGCTACTATCATCCAAATGACGATCGTCATTATTTGGTGCTAGTTGACAAGTTAACTTATGATTTAACTTGTGATCAATTTGATGGTTTTACAGTACCAATTTTAGGAGAAAGTAGTACTCCGCTTATCAGTAAATTTAATGATATAGATATATTAGCTGGTGCTGATGTTTTTGAAAATTGGAACCCAGGTGGTCGTTACGATAAGTTGGCAACGTTAGAGTATGTCGAAAACAGTCTAAAAACGCATAACAACACGCCCTGAGGTGGACGACTAGTAAAATTTAGCTATTAATTGCAAATTTTAAAAGTGGTGAGCCTCTGTGTTTTAAGTCCGCTAAATACAATTGGAGTGGCTGTCTAGTTTAATGTATACCTTGCATAAGTTACCATCAATACTGCAAGAATTAAAAATACGAAACCCACATTGTGATATTGAGTTTAATAATGAAAAATCACATAGGGACATAATTTCATAGGGATATAATATGATTTTAGCAATAGATGTCGATTATCAAGAAACATGCGCAACAGTTGCTGGTGTGTTGTTTGAGGGTTGGCAAGACAGTGAAGCTGCAAACGTAGTAGTAACTAACGTAAGTAATGTATGTGAATATGAAACAGGGGCTTTTTATAAAAGAGAGTTACCTTGTATTTTAAAGTTACTTAATGAGATTGAGTATAAGCCAAGTTGTATAGTGGTTGACGGTTACGTTTTTTTAGATGGTATAAGCCAACCTGGCTTAGGGAAGTATCTCTACGACGCATTAGATAAAGAAATACCCGTTATAGGTGTCGCAAAACGTTCTTTTGCAAAAATTTCTGATGAATTTGCACTATTACGTGGAGATAGTCAAAAAGCACTTTATATTACCGCAGCGGGTATAGATCAAGCATTAGCAAAGGAATATATAGCTAGCATGTATGGAAAGCATCGAAATCCTTCTTTGTTAAAAAAAGCTGATCAAGTTTGTCGAGGAATTGTTTAATATTTCTGGATGGTCGCAAAGAAAAACATGTTTATTATAAAATTGATTAAATGACATTAGAGTCGTTTTTTCTTTTTTCCTATGGTTTTACTGTTGACTATTCTATGTAAATTACCAGTGCATCACCAACACATTTCGTAATCTACCAGATGCTTTTGGGGAAATATGAGATTGCGTTAATTCACCATTATCTAAATTAACGTTATAGAGTTCTTTAACGTCTTTTGCAACAAAGCTACGCGAAAGTGGAGTAGATGATTGGTTAGATGAGTAAAAATCAAGATCTGATACAGAAAGCCTTTTTTTTAAATACTTAGGATTAATTTAAGGGTTCGCTTTTTAATTACTTTTGGTTGTTGGAATTACTCTACAGCCTTTTTATCCCATTTGGAGTGCTTTAATGAGTTTTTCGGAATTTATCAATGATGAATATAAATATATTAATTGGATTCAGTCGAATCCAAATGGGTTTGTTATTAATACATCCAAAAGTAAGCGATTAGATTATCGAGTTCTTCACACCGCAGATTGCAGTTATGTAACAACACTTCAAGGAAATGCTCAAGAGGATGGGTTTACTGAAAGAGGTTACATAAAAATTTGTTCTACTAATGTCGAGTCACTACGTGATTGGACAAAGCAGGAAGGCGAGAAAAATGGGTTGTTTACTCAAGAATGCGCTCGATGTAAACCATGGGAACATAATAGTTATAGCAAAGGAATTGCACAATTTGATGATTTACTTACTTTAAGTAATATTAAAGAATTATATGAAAAATATTTAGCCTTAGTTCGATTTGAAGTTCAAAAGTTGGGTGTAAAGCCAACTGAAGTAAGGCACCTTATTGGTCGTTTAGGTGAGTTTTATTGTGCACTCATAATTGACGGTTCTATCTCACATGTTGTAAACCAACATGGTTTTGATGTTCTCTCAAAAACAGGGAGAAGAATCAGTGTTAAAACTACATCACAAAAAACGGGTTTTGTTGCTATATCTGCTAACACACTCGAAAAGGTAGATGATCTTATGATACTTCAATATAAAAATGACGGCTTGCATGAAGTATATTTTGGAGATATTAATAAAGCAGTTTCTGCTGCAAGGTTTTATGCAAATATTAACAAATACGAATTAGATATTAGTAAGGCTAAAAAATTGCTATAAAAAAGAATAGGATCGCCCATTAGAAAGTTTCGACCAACTCGATTTTTTTGATATTAAAAAATGCGTAACAATTGGCTCAGCTCTTTCTTTTTGCCATTAGTTTTATTGTTAGTTTTTTTATGCAAATTAATTCGGCATTACCAACATTAGCTTTGCCTCTTTACCATCAGTTAATATCGCAATATTCCCCTCAGTTGTAACAAACACATCTCTTAATCTTCCTGCGGCCTCAGGAAATACGTGAGATTGCGTAAATTCACCATTTGCTAAATTAACGGCGTAGAGCTTTTTATCGACTAGCGTGGTGATAAGCACATGTTGTTGCAATGAAGCAAAAGCGGCGTGTTTAGAGCCGTAATACGCCATACCAGAAGGGGCGATTGAAGGCGTCCAATCAACACTTGGCTTTTGCATGCCTTTATATTCGGTAAATGGTGAAATACGCGCTTGCGAATAATCTTTACCATAAGTGATTACAGGCCATCCGTAATTAGTGCCAGCGGTTAAGTAGTTTAGTTCGTCACCACCTGCAGGGCCGTGTTCGTGACTAACAATTTGCTGTGTATCGTAATCATAAACTAAGCCTTGAGGGTTACGATGACCAAGTGAGTAAACAGCATGTGCATTTGGGTTTTCGTGGTTAATAAATGGGTTATTTGTTGGAATGGTGCCATCTAAGTTTATACGTAATATTTTACCAAGTTGGCTGGTGATAACTTGTGCTTGCTCTCTAAAATCAAATCCATCACCTGTTGAAACTAATAAGGTGTTATCGGGTAATACAAGGATGCGCCCAGCGTAATGTTGCGGTGTATTTTTATCAGTCGCTACTTTATAAATAATGTTAGGCTTTGAAAAGCTATTGCCATTAAATGTGGCTTTGGCAACAACAAGCCTGTTTGCGTTAGCATCACCTTGGGCGTAGGTAAAAATAATTTCTTTGCAGTCGTTATAATCTGGTGATAACACAATATCGAGCAAGCCACCTTGGCCTGCAACGTATAAACCGATCAGATCTAGTTTTACTCTTGATTGCGCATTGTTTTTAACGATAACTACGTGACCATCACGCTCTGTAATTAACCATGTGCCGTTTGGCAGTTCAACCATGCTCCACGGAGACTGCAATTGTGTTGCAAGTGTTTTTGTATTGTATTGCTCATTTGGTAACGCAGCGCCTGCATTAACAGAAAACGAAAAAAGCGAAAGCAAAGTAAAAAAAGAGATACATTGTTTACGGGGCAAGCCTTTGCTAGCATGGCTTGCATAAGAGAAAAGCTTTATTTTAAATTGAGATAACCATGTTGTTTTTAACACGTATATTGCCTTCATTTTTAGTTTCTTGGTTACTTACATTTTCACTTGCTAGCTTGTTTCATAGCCAATACGTTGTCAATCAATTAGTTAATGTAGGCGTTGTTGTTAGCTTAAGCGATCGGATTAATTTAACGCTTGATGATTGGGTCGGTTTATTACCCATCTATGGCGCTATTATTGCTGTAGCGCTTGCCATCGCTTTTTTAGTTACGGTACAGCTTAATAAAAAGGTTCAAAAATACAGCTCTCTGTTATTTGTTTTTGCTGGTATTGTGGCGTTTGCTATTGTGCTAATTGCCATTGAATCAATTATGAATATTCATATTATAGCGGGCGCGCGAGGCTGGGGATTTTATGCGCAATTACTTGCAGGCGCTATGGGTGGTTTTGTTTTTGCTAAGTTAACTAAGGTCTTAAAAGCTAAATTAGTAAAAGAGCCTCAATCTACCTGATAAAGCTAAGTGGGGTTATATAAGTGGGGTTATATAAGCGGGTTTTTAAGATGTGATTAAAACTCACGATAGTAAGCTTTAATCACTGTTTTATAAATTTACGCCATAACGGCTTTAATTGCTTCTAAGCCTTTTTTTAGGGTATTTGCATCGGTAGCGTAGTTAATACGAATACACTCGTGCTTGTGCGCCCAGCTGTCGTCAATGCCGATAAAAAAGTTGTGACCTGGAATTACATACACGTCTTGCTCTTTAAGTTGTTGATACAACGCTTCGCTTGTCATTTTTGCATCTTTAAACCACAGCCACATAAAAAATGCCCCTTCAACTTTGTGCAGGTAAACAGGCATATCGGCAAATACTTCATCAAACAACTCAATCGCTATGTGTGCTTTATTACGATAAAAAGGCAGTACAACATTATGGCACAGTGGGAGTAGTTCGCCGTCGTCAATTAAACGTGTAACTAAGCTTGGTCCAATGCTGTTTGGCGATAAAACCATACTGCCATTTACACGTCCTATTGCTTTAATAATCTCATTGTTTGCAACCACAATACCGCTGCGTAAACCTGGTAAGCCAAGTTTTGAAAGCGACATACATAAAATAATGTTTGAGTTCCACGTTAGGTTTGCATCAGTGTAAATACAACCTGGGAAAGGGTCGCCGTACGCGTTATCTATAATGAGTGGAATGCCATATTGCTTAGCAAGTAAATCAAGGTGCTTTACTTCGTCGTCGGTAATTACGTTACCTGTTGGGTTGGTAGGGCGCGATACGCACAACGCGCTAATACTGCTGTCGTTAGCTAATATTTGCTCAACTGCTTTAAAATCAATAATGTATTTAAATTGTTTTGATGCACCGCCTGTATTTAAAATTTCGATATCAGGCTTTACTGCAACAAACATATCGGCTGATAAACCTTGGTCGGCATAACCTATATATTCTGGCGCGAGTGGAAATAAAATCTTTTTATGACTGCCATCAGGCATGCTGCCTGCAAACATGTTAAACAATACAAAAAAGTTTGCTTGGCTGCCGTTGCCAAGCGCTACATTATCGGCGCTAATATCCCATGCATATTCTTTACTTAATTGACCTGCTAATGCTGCTCTAAACTCGTCGTTACCGGTTGGACCATCGTAAAGTCCAAATACTTGCGATACCTTATTACTGGCAACAAGTTTTTGTAATTCACTTAAAAAAACCTCATTAACTTGCGGTACTAATGCGGGGTTACCGCCACCAAGCATAACAATATTGGGATTATTGCTGCTTTTAGCACTGCCTAAGTCTTCCATTAATTGGGTAATGCCGTTGGGTTGTGTAAATTTAGTGCCAAAGTTTGAGTAGTTCATAATGCATAGCGTTTGTTAATAATGGGGAAGGCAGTATAGCGTAAATAATAGGCTTAAATTCGATGATGAGAATAATTCAATGCCTAGCTTTATAGTTAACCTGAACTCTGGATAATAAATCTATCTCGAGCAGCTATTATCAGCGCTAACTGCGTTGAATTTACTTGCAATAGACCAGCTATTGACGCGCAAATTCGCCTTATTTTCACTAAAAATCTCTGGCTCGAGAAAATAAATTTAAATATCACATGATTCAATGCATTAGTAAATCTTTTACCCAGAGCTCAGGTTAGTCAACTATAGAAATATAATTCCCTATAAAACAAAGGCTAAGTTAAGGCTTTTTAACGCCATATAAAAACTCTTCGCCACAATCCATCCACAAATCATATTTAGCCATTACTTTTGTAAACATAGGGGCTTGTAAAAATTCGTTTAACCACGCGCGTACATGTGTGTATTCGCTTTGTAAGTACCAATGTTTGTTTACACGGGCAAACTGCCTAATAAACGGAAGTAGTGCATAGTCCGCTAGGCTTTTTTCATCGCCCATTAGGTATTTATGAGTAGTTAGTTTTGCTTCAAATTGTTTAATAAACTCTTCGCATGCTGTTTGGTAATAAAGGTGTGCCATGTCTTTTGTGCGAGCATAAAACTTATACTTTTCGAGCACTGGCTTAAATTGTGTGTCGTTTAGCTTAATTAAATCAAGCATACGCGCAAGTGCTAACGGGTCGTGAGAGTGGAGTAAATTATGTGGGTCATTTTGTTTTAAAGCCCACAGCATAATGTCTAGGCTTTCATCTATTACTTGGTTGTTAGGTAATAATAAAACAGGCACCGTGCCTTTTGGCGATATTTGTAAAAGGTGCGGTGGTTTGTTTTTAGTTTTTATAGCGCGTAGTAATACTTGTTGCTCTGCCATTAAAATCCCCATTCTTGCACGCATTGCGTAAGGGCAGTGTTGTAATGAATATAATAATGGCAGTGTCATTTTAATGCTTACCTTAGCTGTTTAAGCCTTCAACATATTGCTGGCGTGTTTGTATTTTTACCATTTGATTTAATTGATCTTGGGCTTGTGTTTGCCCACTTATTAAATTTTGAAAATGCTCTAATAATACGGCTTTATCGAGTTTGTCTTTATCGCCTGAACCAATGTCGGTCAAATCAATAAAAAACTCGTCAAACTTGTCGGCGTAATCGGTCACAATATCCATATTCAAAAATTGCTCATGGTTATAAATACTCGGGTATCCGCCTTTTTGTTTATCAATAGCAAAGCTAATCCCTTTAACGTTAGTGACCGTTGTTTCTTTTTTGCAGCTAAGCATGCAGCTTGCGTCTATACGTGGTTTTTTACAGCCTACGGTTTGTTGGAAAAAACACTGACGGCTGGTCATCATTAGTATTGGATGATAAATGCTGTACATCATTTTAAAGTTGTTAGGGCGTTTAATACTGCGCATTTGTTGCTTGTTAATCTCGTTTGAAATAAACGCACCTTTAGCATTTAAATCTTCTTGCAGCGTTAATAATGCATATGAGTTTGTAGTGTTTAGCAACGGGCCTGCAATCCAGTCAATACCTAACTCCACTGCTTTAAAGGCAACACCTGTATTGTTACTAATTATAAGTTTTGGTTTTACTGTTTCAAGTAAGCGCACGGCTTCTTCAAAGTCTTTGCCAATCATCACAGCCGGAAAGTACGGAATTAACTGTGGGTTCTCTAAAAATATATTAATGTACGCGTCGTTATTTTTTCTAAAGCTTTCAGGTAATTTAAAGTAAACGTCTACATTACTTAAATCACATAGGTAAATGTCTTTTATGTCCGATATTAAAATAGACAGTGTGGTTTTGTTTTTATCTTCTTTTTCGTGGTTTACCAGTTTAGGTAATTCAACAGGGGCAATTACGTCTTTGCCTTCATTTAATAAAAACGCGACCTGTTTTTTAATACGGGCAAGTTCTTTAAACGGAATACTTAACGGCACGGTTAAGTTGTCGCCTAAGTTTGAATAATCCATTTTTTTAATGTTGAAGTTTGCATTACTAAACGTTTTAAAGCGTTTTTCTATTGCATCCATATCAACTACCGACTTATCAGCAGCTTGCATTAGCATTTGCGATTGCACTTCAAAACGCTGACTAGGCTCGGCATTCGTTAACTCTGAGCCTGCTAACATAGTTTCGTTTTTAGATTCAATAATTACGTTAACCGTAAATGGCTGATTTAATTGCCCCGAAAACTCAAATGTAAGTTCGCGTTTTGAAATATCTAAAAATTCAATTTTCTTTTTAACTAACGAATCAATTTCACTTTTTTGAGTAGAAAGCTCTTGCTGTGCATCGTAAATTTGCACAACCGAAATTGCGTTGTTTTTTTCGTTAGCGTGATCAAAACTGTGGTCGCGTGGGTTATCGGTAAACATGTTTTTGGTCATGTCGCCGGTTAAAAATTTATTAGTAAAGTTACGGTTAAATACTTTATAAAGACTCGAATCGTCTTCAATTAAGTTACCGGTTTGCACAAAAGTGTCTATCTGTTTACGCCAGCTATCAATAACCGTGTGTACGTAGTTAGCGCCTTTAATTCGGCCCTCTACTTTTAGCGAGTCAACGCCTGCGGCTACCAGCTCTGGTAAATCAAAATAGGCTGAATTATCTTTTAAGTTTAATGGGTGTTTGTTACCCATAGCGGTTGGCTCGTATTCGTCACGACATGCTTGCGAGCAACGACCACGGTTACCTGAGTTACCCACACTTACTGAGCTTGAATAACATTGCCCCGAAAACGCTATGCACAATGCGCCATGTACAAATACTTCAGTTAATACATCGCATTTGTGCGCTACATCAGTCAATATTTTAATTTCGGTTAAGTTAAGCTCGCGCGATAAATTTACACGTGTAGCGCCAATGCGCGCTAAAAATTCAACTTGCGATTCGTTATGGGTCGTTAACTGCGTTGATGCGTGAATGTGTAAGGTGGGAAAGTGCTTTTTAACTATATTGAACAACCCTAAATCTTGCACAATAATGCCATCAAGTGTTGTATTAACTAGCTGGTTTAGTAGCTTAAATAGCGCACCCATTTCATGCTCTAATATAACTACATTGAGCGTTAAAAAAATCTCACAACCGTATTCATGTGCTAAGCGAAGTGCGCCGTTAAGTTCGTCAAACGAAAGATTAGAGGCACGGTTTCGGGCATTAAAGGTATCTAATCCACAATAAACCGCATTAGCGCCGGCTACAATAGCGGCTTTAACCGCATTTACATCACCGCCAGGGGCTAATAATTCAATCTTTCTACTCATAACAACGTTTCACTTTTTCGCTCATATTTAATTGCCGCGAATTTTATCTGTTTAGGCGCATGAATGCTATTTATTGGGTGATATAAAAAAAGATGAGCCGTTAAAAGGTAAAACTATATGAGTTAATATAAATTGAAATTTATTTAGTTGAGTTGTTTAGCTCGATGTTAATTCAAATCAGCTGAGTGTATTATCATTAATTCGAACTGTTTTTATACCCAAGTACTTTTATACTTTAAATAGGCAACTGTATCAGTAATCTTAAATCACTAGATAAATCATTAACAATAAGCTCTGAAAACTCATCTGAGTCTGTAGTTTTAGATACCCAACTTAAAATAGCCACATTTAACCTGTTTAATTACCTTGAGCCGCCCAATGCATATTATGAATTTGAGAAAATTTATACCGCGCAGCAGTGGGCTAAAAAGCAGCGTTGGATTGTTGATTACTTAACAGAGCACGAGCCTGATGTAATTGGTTTTCAGGAAGTGTTTAGTATTGACTCGTTAAAAGAGTTAGTGGGCGGGCAGGGTTATAATTACTTTGCGGTGGTAGATGCGCCAGAAGTGATTGACGACTTTATTTATAAGCGCCCAGTAGTGGCGATTGCCGCTAAATACCCGATAGTTGAAGTAGCAGCGGTCGAGCACGATAGTGAACTTGCCAGTACTGTTGGGCTTAATAGTGACTTTATATTTAGCCGCAAGGTACTAAGAGCTACCATTACTTTGCCGCATATAGGTAATACCGATTGTTATGTGGTGCATTTTAAATCTAAGCGCCCAATGATTGAAGTTGGTGAACACAGTAAAGAGCTTTCAGCCGATCCTTTACAAGAACGTTCGCCTGAAAAGAACATAATTGAGATTTTAAAATCGAATGTAGCGGGCGGTTGGGGTTCTACTGTTCAGCGTGGTAGTGAAGCTACGTTATTAATGATAGAAATGATTGCTAGGCGCGAAGCTACGCAGCAACCCATGGTGCTAATGGGCGATTTTAATAACGACCTAGCTGATGGTGTGCTCAGTCATTTACTTACTAATACGCTACGTTTTGCTCCTGCGTTTGACGCTAAAACCTACCTTGCTAAATATTGCTTAAATGATTCTTGGGATTTATTTGTTAAATCGTATTTGAGTGCTGATGAAGCAACTCTTAATGAAGCGATTAAAAGTGAAGCTGCTACAAGTGAAACTATTACAGGCAAATCGCTAGCTGAAAACGTTGTTTCAGATGAAGCAATTTTAAGTGATGGCGAAAGCATTATTGATGCAAGCTGTGTAAACACCAAAAATATAGATGCTCCAAAGGCAATTCCGTTAAGGGCGCCTACACATTACTATGGCGCGAGCAGCTCGGTGCTTGATTATATTTTATTATCAAGTGAGTTTGATGCCAGCTACCTTGGAAGTTTTTTTGAAGTAAGCGACTATAAAACTTACGATCGCCACTTAATAAACCCTGAGTACGAGCGTGATGACTTAACTACCGATCATGGTGTGGTATTAGTGACGCTAACATTAAGATCGTAGAACTATTTTGCATGAATAGAACGGTTTACTGCTATTTAAATACAAATGGAATATTAGCTTAAAATGGAAAATATTAATCAAATTACCGTTTTTGATTCATCTACACAAAGTTTTGATTTTGTTGAAATAACAACATTAATCACTTCGCATGGTATATCAACGCATGGAAGTATTTGTTGTAACGGTAAAACGTTACTCGCGAATTATGTTTATAAAAAATGCGGAGCGTATGAGCTAATTTATACCATTTTAGATGCTGCTGGAAACTCTAAGAGCTTTATTGAAGAAGATGGTATTTTACCCACGTTATTTTTAAGTCCAACTTTAGATAATTATGTTTCGATTGTGCCTTATGATCCTAACAAAGAATTAGAAATTAGCATTCCACTTTTTAATAGAAAAAACACTAAATTACCTAAAGGGAATAGACCTTTTACGGGTAACTTTATTGGTGTTTCAAATCAATTTTCGATTTTTTATGATGTTGAAATATATGATGATAAAAAACCAGATAAATTGTTGGCAATGGAGTTTAAAAACGAAGCGCTAAAGAAAAAACATAATATTAAAGTGCCATTACCTAACAAAAATAAAATATTTGTTGAAAATAACGAAATTCATTTATTGTCTCATCATGGCTTTACTTGGTTACACAGGCAAATAGATGAAAAAGGTATTGAAGTAAAGCGTAGAGAGTTGCGTGCATCTAGTGACTTTGTTCGGGAAGTTATTAGTTTATCTTTCACTGATCAATCGTATGTTTTGTGCAGTGAAGGTGGAAAAATTATTGTTGAAAAAATAAGTAAAGACAACGTATGTAAACCTAATGAAGTCATAGATATTAAAGATGATATTTTTAATATGTGGCAACCAATCAAAATTGGCGAGCATACTTATGTTACTCAGTTTAACACTGAGTACGGAAATGGCTGGTTAGTCACAAAAAATGATTCTGTTTTAGAGTTGTATTATAGTAAAGACACAAACGGGTACAAAGAGCTTGTTAGCGGTAAAATACTCATTATTAAAGGTGCAAATTTAATAATATCTAGCATAAATAAAACACAAGAGAATGCTTATTCTGTTGTTTTGTATCCGTGGACGGATAGAGAAGTAAGCAATAAGAAGGTAATTGTAATACATAATAATTTGAATTTTTTATAAGTGTTTGATATTAAAGTTATATTTTTAACACTGTTTATGGTGTTTTTATAGTTGTATTTAATAGGGATTGTAGAAATGATTAAAAATGTAGTCAGTCAAAAAATTTTGCTGAGCGATGAAGATTTCAAAAAATACAAAACCAATAACAGAGTATGGTTTTCAATATTAACCATTTTACTTGTGTCTATCATTACGGTGATTACAGTATCGATTTTAAATAAAGAGTTAGAGCTAGGTATTTATACAGGATCATTACTGGCTTTTTACTTGGTATCTTTGGGAATTGTTGCTTCAAAAAATAAGGCGAATTGGATTTTATGGGTGTTATTAACGCTCATATCTATGTTTATTATACCTCTCGTTGGTATGATTGTTTCGCACATACTTATAGCCAGAAAAGGCTTCAAAAATGAGTGGTTATCTCTTTAGCGACTTATAAAATTATAAGCACAGCTTTTGATACATTAAATGACTTTTAAAATAAGGAGTATTAAATGACAGATAAACAGGTTTTATTTTTCAGTAACGACAGCGAAATGGAAAACGTGAGCAGGGCAGCAAGAGATACGTTTAAGTATTTTTGGAGAGAGCTCGCTTGGGAATCAAGACGAATAGTTCCTGGTCTTGATTTATCAATTGTTAAGGTTGCTTTTAAAACAGATAAAGGCGATGGCGTACCTCCCTTTGAGCACATGTGGATAGGCGATATTGATTTTGATGGAATAAATGTAACAGGTACCTTAATGAATGAACCTAATTGGGCTTCAAATGTGTCTGCAGGTGATGTGGTTAATATTCCTGTAAGCGATATTGGGGATTGGATGTATGTTATTGATAATAAAGTTTATGGCGGGCATACCGTTAATTTAATGCGTTTGAGAATGTCTGAGCAAGAAAGAAATCAACATGATAATGCATGGGGATTAGATTTTGGTAACCCTAGTGAAATTGAATTAACACCCAGTGGTGAAAATAAACCACAAGAAGTAATGATTAATACTGAAAGCGGTACCCCTAGCAAAATATTAGAACACCCTATGAGTGTTAATATGGCCTCAAAAATAGAAGAAACTCTTCAAACAAACCCTTCAGTAGCGACGAGTGTTGATGAAAATGGTTGGACAATGCTTCATAGAGAATCTTTAGCCGGTAATTATATTGCGGTTTCACTGTTGTTAAAGTATGGCGCAGATCCACAACTATGTAATTCAAATGGGCACAGTGCAATTGAATTAGCTAATATGATGGGTTGGCATGAAATAGCTGATTTATTAAAAAGCAAAACTAAGCAGTAACAAGCTCTATGATTATTAAGATGTAATAATCTAAATAACTCGTTTAATCACTATTTTTAGTCTGTTGGGCGAGTTACCCTAAAGTATATTTAAGCAAGTTATGAATCTCGACACGATTTACTACCATTTTAGTAAAGTTTTTAGTTTGCATTACGTCTAACTTACGTCATTCGCTTGTAAGGCGGTGAGTTATACAACCTCGTTAGTCATAAAGGATAATATGAAATCTTCGCATAAAATTGCTCTAGCATTAATCATTTCTTTTTTAGTTTCAGCTGTAATTGATTCATATTTTCTCTACTCTAGAAATATGGTCGACGTTACATATTTCCTACATATAGCTATTATTGGGGTGCTTTTATTTATGTGGTGTAGAGCTCATGCGAAAGAGAATAATATTAAGGATGCAGGTGGTAAACCATTGTTTTGCGCTTTGTTAGGGGGTGTTGGCGTACCATATTATGCTTATAAATGTTATGGATTTAAGAGAGGGAGTATTTTACTTGGGAAAGCTTTTGCAGCTTTGTTGTTAGCTTTAGTGCTGGTTACTGGTATTGATATACTATTTGAAATGTCTTATGCGGCACGATAATTTACTTATTATATTGCTACTCCAAGGTAGTTGAACTGAATTATGAATAAACTAAAATTAATAATGTTAGCACTGTCTACTTTTTTTACGTATGGCTCTATTGCGTCTGAACTCCCTACAAGTGCACGTTCTGAAAAAGCGATATCAATGGTAGAGCCAGCATTAAAAAAGCAGCTGGCAAATAAAGGTCTTAAATATGGAGCACCTATATTTATTCGAATATTCAAAGAGCCAGGTATTCTTGAAGTATGGGTTGAGTCGGATGACGGTACATATATAAACTTTAAAAATTATGAAATTTGTACATTCTCGGGAAATTTTGGACCAAAATTACAAGAAGGTGATAATCAAAGTCCTGAGGGGTTTTATTATGTGAATGCCAATAGGCTTAACCCTTGGAGTAGCTATCACTTATCATTTAATTTGGGCTTTCCAAATAAATACGACCGTATACACAACCGAACAGGGAGTGCATTGATGGTTCATGGAGACTGCGTTTCTATCGGGTGTTATGCGATGACTGATGAATACATAAATGAAATTTACGCACTTGGTGCTGCAGCATTAAAGTCAGGGCAACCATTTTTTAGGGTTCACTCGTTTCCGTTTAAACTTGATAGTGAGCTTTTATTAAAACACCAATCAAGTAAATGGTACTCTTTTTGGCTTAATCTAAAAGAAGGTTATGATTACTTTAACAAATATAAAAAACCACCAAACGTTGAAGTTAGTCATAAGAAATACATATTTAACTAATTATTTGAATATAAAAGCTTTTTTAGATGAAGCTTTTGCTATTTTAAGTATAAATAGGCTTTTTAAATCTATTTGTTGTACGACTCAAAACTCTAAGTGTAAATTATTCAAAGTTTTTACTGTTTTTAGCTGTTATTTATAAAAATCTACTAAGCTAATTAGTAGTTTAGAGTTGATTTATAAAAATAATATACTAAATTTTAAGGTACTAGGTGTATAACTTACATAAAAGTGTGTGCAATTTTCGCGAACAACAACATTGAGATTGTATTGAAATAGTATTATTAAATTAATAAAATGCGTCAGGTCTCAAAATTTAACTGAGATAAAGAATAATTACTATTTAGTATTATTCTTCGCAGTTAACATTAATTATAAGTAATCGCTAATTAGTGGTATATATAATGTAAAAGCTACCTGTTGATGCTAGTAAACACTATTACTAATAGCACATTGAGTTTATTGACTAAGATATAAATACGTAAATACTTGGCAAAGCAAATGCGTTGTATTTGTTTTCACATATTTATTATTGAAATAAAAACTAAAAATAAAACGGCAAATATGGAACATTATACCTACTCATACCATAGATTAAAGGGGAGCTTTAACTCCCATAAACAAGTTCTTTTTACAAACCTAGCATTCCCTTCTAGGTCTTTAATATGCGCATCGTTTTTTATTGTTTTTTTTAATTTAAGTTTTGCTTACGCGCAAGAAGTCACTCCAGATATTGTAGCCAAAGAAACTAATATAGGTTTATTAAAAAGGGCTGAATTGCTTATTGATACTGATGTAATAATGAGTATTGAATTAAGTAAGAAAATGTTGTCTGAGGCTGAGCTAAATGCCGATATACAGTTAACCGCACAGCTACATAATTTGTTAGGTCAAGCGTATCAAAAAAATAATAACATTGATAAGTCATTACATCATTTTCACGAATCCTCAATTAGTTACGGTAAATTAAATGATACTCGTAACCAAATAAAGTCAGCCTTAAATTGTATAAAAATATTATTAGATGAAAAACGCTATTTAGAGCTTAATAAAGAAATTGAAACTATATTACCTTTAACAGTAAATTACGCTGACGACTTTTTTATAGCTCAAGTCTTTATTATTAAAGGCGATATGCTTTATAAACAAAAGAAATATCACGACGCTAATGTACAATATTTATCTGCAGTAAAACACCTTACAAGTAAAGATAACCAAATACAGAAGCACTTAGGTGAAACTTACAAAAAACTTGCTCAGTCTTACAAGCGTCTTAAAAATAGAGAGCAAACCGCACACTTTTATACAAAAGCTTTAGAAGTATACACCAGCTTGGATGATTTAAAATTGATGGCGCGTACCTTAAACACGTTAGCAGAGGCCCAGCGTTATTTAGATAATTTAGTTTTAGCACTTGATTACTCAACTCAAGGCTTAGAGATACAAAAAAGTATTGATGACCCAGTTGGGTTTGCGAAAGCATCACTGGGTGCAGGTATTATTTATCGTCATATTGGTTTGTATGAAAAGTCGCTTAAGCATGTGCGTGATGCGTACTTATATTACAAAAAAGTGAATGATGAACTTGGTATTGCCAAAACAGCTAACCAGATGGGGTTTATATATACTCGGTTAAAACAATATGACCAAGCTGAATTTTTTTATGAACTTACAATTAATTTGCAAAAAGGCAAGGTGGATGAAAAAACCCTTGCTTCTGCATTAAGAGAAATGGCTGTTATTAATTTTGAGTCTGGTAATTATGATTCCGCTATGCAATTTGCACAAAATGCTTACACAACATACAAACATGAAAACCTGACGTCGTATATCTCTGTAACTGCACGAATCATCGCTAATATTTATAATGGCCAAGGAAATAAAAGTAAGGCTTTGGAGTATTATAAAGAGTCCTTATTATTAGCAAGGCAAACGGGGAGTCCGCTTTATGAAATAAAATCTCTTATTCCTTTAGCTGCAGCTCTTATTGGTAATGACACTGATGAGGCTGTTAACTTACTTAAAGAGTCGCTCGCTTTGTCGGCTCAAATAGATTCTAAATTACACACTCTCTATGCTTATCGTGAAATGCGAATAGCAGAAAAATTACGAGGGAATATTGCAGAATCACTAAGCTTCGCTGAAAAAGAAATAGCACTGATCGAAATTCTCCAAAATGAAAAAGAAGAAAACAAAGTCGCATTAGAAAAAGCACATCTGCATTCTTATAAAATGGAAATTGAGTTGGAGTCGTTAAAGGAAAGAGAAAAATTCCACCAGCTAGAACTCGCAAAGAAAAACAGTGAAATTGAAAACTCAGGCCAAGCGCGGGTTATTTCAGAACTCGAGTTGGCAAAAAACAAATATGCAAGTATCGCATTAGCGCTATTATTAGCAATATGCCTCGCCTTTGTTTTATTTATTTATCGAAGTTTTACTGCATCTAAAAAAAGAAATAGAGAATTAGATTATTTGGCAGCAAGAGACCCTTTAACCGATTGTTATAATCGTCGTATTTTATTTGAAGTTTTAAATCGTGATTTTTCTGAGTTAGATCAACTTAATGAGTATTGTATTTTAATGGTCGATATTGATTACTTTAAAAGCGTTAACGACTCTTACGGACATTGTATTGGCGACTCTGTTTTATGTGGGGTTGCTAAGGTACTTCAAAGTTGTGCTCGTGAAGATGATATAACGGCTCGGTTTGGTGGTGAGGAGTTTTGTATTGTATTACCAGGTACTTCTCAACTGCAGGCAATGCAAATTGCAGAAAACATGCGTAATAAAGTAGAGAAAACACATTTTGATGGTATTTCTGTAACGTGTAGTTTTGGTGTTACGTCCATTAAATTTAATGCTAAAACACCTTTTGAGTTAATAGAACAAGCTGATTTAGCACTCTACGAAGCTAAATCCTTGGGGCGTAATAAGGTGTCTGTTTGGGAGCACTCGCTAGAAGAATTTAAGCTTTTTAGATCTGAATAAAATAATATTACACATAATATTTTAAATACGTTGAGTTTTGGTTAAGTAAATTTTTTACAGTGCTATGAGTTACTTACATTTATTAAACGGTAAATTTCATTTATTTGTTATATATCAATGTATTAATTTAGGTCTTAAAATTGCATCCTTAAATAATTATATAAAAAACAAAGGATTTAATAATGACTGAAGTTGCACTTTCTGCCTATTTGGCGTTTTATTTTTATCTAATTATGCTGGTTATACAGTGGGCCGTTGCTACCTTTAGCAAAGCAAAAGAGCCTAATGCCGTACCAGGTAAAATTGACGAAAATTTATCACATGCCAGCTTTATATTTAGGGCACACAGAACATTTCATAACACACTTGAAAACAGCGCATTATTTATAGGTACAGTGCTATTTGCGTTTGTAATTAATTACCAAAGCCCGATTTTTGCAATATGTGTATGGATTTACGTTATAGCCCGTTTGATTCATATGACTTTGTACTACATGATAGCAACTGAGAAAAATCCTAGTCCACGTAGTTACTTCTTTTTGATTGGTGTGATTGCAAATGTGGTTATGCTGGTAATGATTGGCTTAAGGCTAATTGCTTAGATTATATATCACTTTTTAATTAACTAATTTGTTAGTTTTTGAGTTGGGATAATAAGTGATATTAAAATAACAAAAAAGCGAAGGGCTTAATTGCTCCTTCGCTTTTTTTAGCAGTTTACTTTATGTTGTAATAGCTAATTAATTTTGTAAATTAGTGACTATAAAATTAGATGCCTAACTTATTCAATATTAATTTGTGTACTACTGATTATGCCGTCGTAGGTCACCGACACAATAGCAGTACCATTAGCGCTTAATTTACTGGTTATTCTATAGAGTGCCTGATTAGTACCAGGGTCAATTATTTCAGCACTCACTATATCACTACCATTGAGGCTCCAATCAGCAAATTCGGTAACATTTAAGCTAGAAGGCGAAGTAGAATAGTTAGCTGTAAGTGTTAAATCAATGGTTTGCAATGGTTCTAATACTAGCGGGCTTTCGCCATCATTAATTTGAATGCTATCGAGAGTTGCACTACCAGTCACTTCTACAGCTACTACCTGCTGTTTGCCACCACAAGTACCTATTAATTGAGTAACACCAGGCTTTAGAGCAAACAAAGTAACATTTTCACTATCTTCAGTAGTAATACCGACGTTATTTGTATTTGGAACCGACCAGCTTATTGTAGAGTCGATATCAAAAGCTGATTCTTCGTTTACTAAGCTCGCTTGTGCGTTAACTTGTAAACGCGACCCGACGTTTAATGTAATTATGTCTGTTGCAACATCATTAACTAAAACATCAATGTTTTCTAAGTTAATAGGGTCGGCGGTAACCGTTAATTGATCTGTAATATCACCTATTTTTGCAGTAACCGATGTAGTTTCGATTTCGGCTGATGAAGTATATAAAGTACCATCTGAATCAATCGATGCTGTGGTTGCATCATCTAATGCAAAGCTCATATCTTTAACTGTGTTCAATGAGATATAACCATCTGCATAGGTAACATCACCATTAATGCTTGCATTAATACAGGTGTTAATATTACCGGTTTCAGGCGATGCTTGTTTTAATTGTATACTTGTTACAGCTTCATCGCTTATAGACATTTCTCCATCGCCAGAAATATCATTAATGGTCGTACCTGTAATTGTTACAACCCCTTGATTAGCTGATAAGTTAGCGACAGCAGTTACTAAACCACTGTTACTCACGGTTGCTATATCGGTATTACTTGAGGTCCAAGTTAGCTCATTAGTAACATTTCGCGTTTCGCCGTTACTATCAAGACCTGTTGCACTAAGTTGATGTTTTTCGCCAGCTCTTAAACGAGTTTGATCGTTTACAATAGTGACCGATTCTATAATAGTGCCTTCAGTACGGAGTTTTTCCAGTGTAACTGCTTTTACTAAGTCGGCTGATTCGCTATCAGAGCCACAACCAACGATACCTGTTAAAAGGACCGCGATAACTGATAATTTAGGGAGAGTGTGTAGTTTTGCCATTTTAGAGAAATGCCTTTTATTATATACGGACGACTAAAACTGGTATGTAAAACCAAGAGAAATAGCTGTAATTTCAATATCACCTTTGTTGTACAAAGATTGATAACCAAGTCTAATTTGGGTGTTGTCTATGTAAGGAATATCTTGATGTATGGCAAGCCCCCAAGCAAAACCTTTATATTGAAAATCACCGTTAATTGTTTCTTCTGGACCGGCAACTGCAATGTTTGTTTGTGCATACCCTAAAGAGACGTCTAAGCCAAAGCCATTAACAACATCTGATTGCATAACAAAAAACAAGGCAACACTTTCTTCTATGTCGAACTCAATATTATAAATATTATCAGTACTTAAAGAAGTTAAATATTGGGCTTCAAAAGCCATATTGTTATTACTTACGCCTAAACGCAGTGCTGCCGCTTTAGGTTCTGTATCTTCGTTATTAATTGTGATTTCAGGTAAAACATAATCTACACCAATATAAGCGGTGTCAGCAAAAGACTGAAAAGATGCGCAAAGCAAAAGTAGAGAAAGTATTTTTTCCATAAAGAGGTTAACTATCCGTAAATTTTTATAAGACGATGATGGTATATAATTGGCTAAACTTAATCAAGGAAAGGTCGATGTTTGGGCTTAAATAAGGTACTGATAACTACTTTTATTAAAGCCTTAATAAGTTACGCACCTTTGCTTATAAGCTTGGATGAAAAGCATTCGAGAGCTGTTTTTATTCTTTATAGTTTTAAATAAAACGTTTGTAATAACTAAAAAACGAAGAGCGTGTAGGGCATCTTCGTTTTTATTTTTAGTTCAATTAGCCGTTAAAGCATTACGAGACAACAGTTAAAAGATGAGTGAAATAGTCGCGCAGTGATAAAACCAAACTTTATAATACATAGTGGCTATAACTGTTTTGGTCTATACGATTAATCTATCCCTATAAACCCACCCGTTTGGTGAGTCCAAAGAGCAGCGTAAATCCCGCCTTTAGCGATTAGTTCTTCATGAGTGCCTTGCTCAACCACGCCGCCATCATCAAGTACAATTAATCTATCCATTTGTGCAATGGTTGAGAGCCTATGCGCTATCGCGATTACTGTTTTGCCTGTCATTAAATCATCAAGGCTTGCCTGAATTGCTGCTTCTACTTCTGAGTCGAGTGCGCTTGTGGCTTCGTCGAGTATGAGTATTGGTGCGTTTTTAAGAAGTACACGTGCAATAGCAATACGCTGGCGTTGACCACCCGAAAGTGTAACACCGCGTTCGCCTACCTGTGCATCAAAGCCTTTGTTACCTTTGCTATCTACTAAGTCGTTTATAAACTCAAGAGCTTTAGCTTGTTTGGTCGCGTTGATCATTTCGTCTTGTGTTGCATCGGGACGACCGTACAAAATATTGTCTTTTACTGAGCGATGAAGCAGGGAAGTGTCTTGCGTAACCATTGCAATGTAGCGGCGTAGACTTTCTTGGCTTACGTCTGTGATGTTTTGCCCATCAATTTTTATTGTTCCTGAGTCAGTATCGTAAAAACGCAGTAATAAGTTAACAAGCGTTGATTTACCTGCGCCAGAGCGGCCGACTAAACCAATTTTTTCGCCAGGTTTAATGTTTAAATTTAAACCGTCCATTACTGGGCTGCGATTAGTCTCGTTTGCTGCTTTACCGTAGTTAAAGTGTACGTTGCTAAACTCAATGGCACCTTGGCTTACGTTAAGCGTATCGGCATTTGGTTTATCGGCAACTTCAATAGGGTTTGAAAGTGTTTTCATGCCATCGGCTACGGTACCAATGTTTTCGAACAAGCTGCTTATTTCCCACATGATCCATTGCGCCATACCGTTTAATCTAAGCGCTAAACTAACAGCAACTGCAATGGCACCTGCGCTAATTGCACTAAGCGACCATAAATAAAGTGATACAGCGGTAACCGAAAATACTAATAAATAATTTAAGCTTTGAATAACAAAGTTTAAGCTGGTTACCAAACGCATTTGTTTATACACAGGCTGCAAAAATACATCCATGCTTTGTTTTGCGTATTGTTCTTCACGTTGGGTATACGAAAACAATTTAATTGTAGAAATGTTTGTGTAGCTATCAACAATTCGACCTGTCATTTCTGAGCGCGCATCGGCTTGTGAACTGGCAATTCTTTTAAGGCGCGGTACAAAATAAAGCTGTACGCAAATGTATAAAACCAACCAAACTAATAAAGGGATCATTAAGCGCCAATCAGCTTCGGCAACTAAAAATACCATTGAGCCAAAATAAACTACAATATACATTAATACATCGAGTAGTTTGGTCACTGTTTCGCGAACGGCTAAAGAGGTTTGCAATACTTTGGTGGCTATTCTTCCTGCAAACTCATTTTGATAAAAGCTCACACTTTGGCGCAGTAAATAACGATGCGCTAACCAGCGAATCGACATAGGGTAATTGCCCAGTAATGCTTGGTGCAAAATAGCAGAATGAAAAAATACGACTACGGGCAATACCAGTAATAGCACTACAGCCATTTTGATAAGCTCTGACTTTTGCTCTACAAATAGGGTTTCGGGTGTGTAGGCCGTTAACCAATCAACAAGCTGTCCCATATAGCTAAATAAAGAGACTTCTAAAATAGCGAGCATGGCGGCACTGATAGACATAAGCACCAACGACAGTTCCATTCCTTTGGTGTAGTGACGACAAAAAGCAAATAAAGTCGAAGGCGGCTGAGTAGGTTGATCCTCAGGAAATGCTTTTGTCATTTTTTCAAATAATCGATACATTTTAAAAACTTAAATGGCAAATAATGGTGGGTATCATACCATTTAAGTATTTTTAAATGCAGGTTTGTAATGTATTAATTGTGAATATGGTAGAGCGTTATTAATATAATTTAATATTTTAAAAAGTGCTTTATTTGTTTTTATAGCATTGGATTATTTAGGTTTATTCCTTTGCTCATATATAAATCGTCATATCTGAGGCCACCATTACCATAAGGTTTTTTAACTGGACCTGTATTACAGTTAGCTAAAAAGTAAATAAGCGGTTGTTCGCGCTTCATTCTAAATTGTGCATTTTTATACACCAGTGTTTGCTTGCTAAATTCACTGCCTTTTACATAAACATCGTATTGTTGACCTTGCTCTGACGCCGCTGCGTTATTAACAACATACCATACGTCGTACCAGGTATTTGTTTGCAGTGGCTTGGCCGATTGTTTGGTAGCATAGTTTTGAATATTGCTATATCCGCTGTCGGTTTTAACCATTAATGCGCCATCGTTTACAAGACCGTTTGATTCTGTTTTATCGGTTACGCGAAGTGTTGGTTCAAACGCATCGTAAGCATGTTTATTAATTAACTCTGGAGTAAGATTACTCAACCCAAAAGCATGGTTATTAGGAAAAGCAGCCACGTTTATACGTATATAAAATGTGTAGGTTTCCCCCACTTTAACCACTTGTGGGAGCTTTTTATAAGAGAGTGCCTTGCGATTACCAACAATGCCCTCGCGTGCGGGCTTTTTTAGTAAATAATGATTTGTGGATTCAGTTGCTTGTTCTGGTTGTATAACTGTTATTTGTGGGTTTTTAACCTGTGGCTTAGTTTCATTTTGTGTATCAACACTTTGCCAGTCGCTAAGTGAGTTTTCAAAATTATCAATAAGTAGCCATTCGTTTGACGTGTTTTTAGGGATGGTTGAACACGACGCTAATGTGCCTAACAAACATAAAATTAAAATGTGTTTAAAATACATAATTGGCTCTCAGTAAGTTTAGGTGTTTTTGGTTAACCAATTATTGTTCTGGCTATAACTTTAAAGTAAAGGTTATGTAACCAATTTAATGTTTTTATGTCAATCATTAAAGCAATAGGTATGGTTTGATAGAGCTTGAAAATGTAATATACCTTTGCATTCAATCAGCTCGGCAAGCTTTAGCTGAGTTTAAATTATTAGGACGTTTTATGTATACGGGTTCGTGTTTGTGCGGTGAGGTAGGCGTTGAAGTATCGGGTAGTATAACCAGCATTATTCATTGTCATTGCTCACTTTGCAGAAAAAATAGTGGGACTGCATTTGCAACCAATGGCTTTGTAAATATAGATGACTTTACAATAATCAAAGGGCAAGCACTACTTAGTGAATTTAGTTTTAAACCAGGGCGTACACGCTATTTTTGTAAGTGTTGTGGCTCGCCTGTTTATAGCAGCAACAGCGATGACAAAAGCAGAATACGAATTCGTTTAGGAATACTCGATAGCGATATTACTGAGCAGGTATTATCGCATAACTTTGTTACGTCTAAAGCTAATTGGGAGCAGCTAGAAACAAGCTTACCGTGCTATGAAAAACACGAACCTAGTCGGTAACCCACTTTATTCAATGTGGTAAATGCTGTTAATACTTTTATAAAGGGTTGGCGCAAAATTTATAAACACAGGTGAGTTTTGTATTTCATCAACGTTTATGTGCATTAACGTATGCTGGCTTAGTATGATCACTATATTTTTATATTCGTTAAACTCTATTAGCGCCAAGCTTTTAAAATGCTGCCTTAGCAGTGCTAAAAGCATTTGTAGCTCTTGACCTGTTTGTGGGTTTAAATTAACAATTACTTGGGTACTTTGCTCACTACAGCGATTTATGTTTTGCCAAAAGTTATCACTGGTTAAAAAAGGCAGGTGATTTTCACCGCTAAAAATATCAATAGTGATTACGTTAAAGTGTTCTGTGCATTGTGCGATATATTGCTCGGCGCATTGCAAATAAGTGCTGTGATTATTTGGTAAGTTAAAGTGCTCGGTAGCAATAGCGGCAATATGTGGGTTTATTTCTACCGTATTAAATGTATTTATAGCATTAATATAAGGCGAATTACTTTGCAAGTAATACATAATCCGCTCAAATCCCGCTGTGCCTAGGCCTAAATTTAGTATGTTTAATGTATTTACAGGTTTAAGTAAAAATAGCAGCATACACTGGTTTATAGGAACGATTACTTGCTCCGTTTGCGTGAGGTTCATAACGCCTTGAATAGTTATATCTTCATTCGTTTTTTGTGCAAGCGTTAGCCACCGATACCCTTCGTTTTGATACACGCATACGGGACCAAATGCACTTTGCTGCGATTCAATAAGATTACTTTTAATTGTATCTTCTTTTAACTGGCGCATAACTTAAACTATTTATATAAACACAACAGTAGTGTGCCACGAAAGTCATGTATTTATACAAATTAATATGTAACAAGGTTTGTAATTTTATTTCTAGTTGTAACTTGTGGTTATTAAAGGTACGAATTTGTTTTATTTACGGTGTTGCAGTAGTCTCTATATCCCGCGTTGCTAGTATTATCTGTTTATAAAACAGATGGTTACTGGTAACATAATTTAAATGTATAAAATGCAAAGGAAGCAAAATGAAACCAGAAGATTTAGACGTTTTTTTAAGTGAAGACGAAGACTTTGATGAATACCTCGAATATATTGAAGAAATCACCTTACCTTGTGTTGATATAAAGCTATTAAGTGGTTTAGAAAAAAGCATAGGAGAAGAAAGCCGATTTGGAGGCATCCCATTTTTACCCAACAATTTTATTTGGCCTACTCATGATAAAGGTGAATATCTATTTTTAGGGCAAATAAACTTTGACGAAATACAAAATGGGCCTGCAGACCTTCCAAAAACAGGTATGCTTTCTCTTTTTTATGCTTATGATGAAAATGGTGAAATATTTTGGCAAAGTGAAGATTATATAAAAGGGTATTACTGGGAGAGCACAAAAGACTTTATTGATTATACAAAGAAAAACACCTCAGCTTTATCAAAAAAAATCAGTTTTACCAATGGAGTTGATGTTCCTAGGTATGAAGAATTGAGAAGTGATTGGCCGTTTGACCCTGAGCTTTTATTTGAGTTGTCGTATGGCGGTGTTTTTAGCGATGATTACATACTTGGTTATCCTTCACATTGTACATTAGGGTATGACCCAACGCCTGAGGGAGGGCAGTGGATGTCACTCATTACGTTAATGTCTAATTCTGAACTTGATTGGTGCTGGCATGATGGAGATAAGCTCATGGTTTTTATTGAAAAAGACAAACTGCTTAATAAAGACTTTAGTTGCTTAAAATCAGATGCCGGCTAATATAACCTGAACTCTGGATAATAAATCTATCTCAAGCGGCTATTTTCAGCGCTAACTACGTTGAATTTACTTGCAATAGACCCGCTATTGACGCGTAAATTCGCCTTGTTTTCACTGAAAATCTCTGGCTAGAGAAAATAAATTTAAATATCACTATGATTCAATATGCTAGTAAATCTCTTAACCAGAGTTCAGGTTAAATTGTATTTAAGCGTTATGGTAAATTTATAGCGAAGACAACAAACGTATTAAACGCCACTTAATAGCGGCGTTTAATACGTTAAAACGTGTGTCTGATACATTAACGCATCATCTATAGGTACAGGTCGAGCAATAAAATAGCCCTGAACATTATCAACACCAAGCTTGCGCAACGCATTTATTTCATCTTGCGTTTCAATACCTTCAGCCACAATAGAGCAGTTTATGGCTTTAGCAAATCCGCACAGTGCTTTTGCAAGTAGAAATTTTCGGCGATCTTTGTTTATATCCTGAGTTAGGCTTATATCAAGTTTAATTATGTCGGCTTCTAGCTCTAAAATATGTTGAAACGACGAAAATCCAGCACCTACATCATCTATTGCGAGTTTAATGCCTTTTTCTCTCAGTGGTTTTAGCGCGTTACGCATGGCTTCGTAGTCTAAAATAGGCGAATGCTCTGTTACTTCAAGTATTATTTTGCTGCAGTCGGTGTGCTGCAATGTTTTTGCCAGTGCACCTGTTAAAATATGCTCTGGGGAGGTATTAATTAAAATGTATGCAGTGCCATCAAACTTATGTATGCAGTTAAGTGTGTTTTGTATAGCTAACATCTCAAGTGATTCACCTAAAGATAGTTCAGACGCTTCTTTAAACCAAATGTCAGGGGTTTTATACGGTTCAATAAAAAATCGCGAAAGGGCTTCAAACCCAGATAATTTATTGGTCTTTAAGTTAAATATTGGTTGAAAATAAATAGTGATGTTATTTTTTTCGATCACATCTTTTATCGCTGTTTTAGCATCACGATGTAATATATCGTTGTGAATTTTTTTCTCAATTAATTCAGTGGCTATTTCTGAAATAATCTTTAAAAAAGATAAGTCTCTGTCATTTAAGCTGTCATCTAAGTCTGACTTATAACAACAAAAAGTGCCATAAACCTCCCCACAAGACAGCCTAATTGGCACGCCAATATAGGAGCCTATATTTAACCTATCGGTAACCGGCATCACTTTAGTTATAGGATGGGTATGCGTGTTTTTAATAACAGAGCTTAATTTATTATCAGCGATTTTTTGACAATATGTTTCACACATAATGTCGGCGTTTCCTACTTGTACAGCGGTGCTCGATGTTTGATTATCGACAAATTTAAAAACACGTTTGTTTTCGATAAACTCTGAGATAAAAGCAACTTCCATATTTAAATGCTTACGCACAAGAGAAAGTAACTTTGAGAGCTTAGAGTCTATAGATGTATCATCTTTTAAATCAAAAAGGTGATTACTTAGTGTTTCATTCATGAAATAGCCTAGTTATTAGTATTAATGGCATTTATTGCCTAAGAGTATAATTTATATATAGAAAAGCGCCAATGTTCTGTGCTCGAAAGTAAGATTAACCAAATAGTTTTCTTCTTACTACCTTTCTGTAAGCACTCGGTGTTTGGCTTAGTACTTTTTTAAATACACGGGTTAAATGACCTTGGTCGTTATAGCCTACTTCAAGCGCTACTTCTTGAATTGACAAGTTAGATGATGCAAGTAACTCCTTAGCCCCCTCAACACGTAGTTGTTGCCAGTATTCTATTGGACTTTGATTAGTTGCAACTCTAAAGCGACGAGTAAAGGTGCGATAACTTAAACTAAACTGTGCGGCTACTTCTTGTAAGTTTAGCTCGGTGGCTAAATTGGTTTTTAGCCAAAATTGAATTTGCGCAATAAGTTCGTCAGGATGACGGTCAACAGCTCCCTCAAGATAACGTTGATCTTCGTAAGGTTTGCGTATTTCGTGGGAGAAGTTTCGTTCAACATGTTGAGCGGCAGCTTTTCCATAGTATTGACTAATAATATGTACGATCACATCGGCTAGTGCGTTTAAGCTGGCAACAGTATACATACGTTCTGATTGAGTTATAAAAAAATCTGGCTTTAGGCGTACTTGCGGATAATCGCGACTAAATTGATTTGCATAATGCCAATGAGTTGTAGCAGGGTGCCCATCAAGTAAACCCGATTCTGCAATTAAACAGTTGCCAGTACCCACCCCAATAATATGGCNTGGCTGCCATCTTTAAAGCTCTTATTTAACCAATCAACCACGCTT
Organism: Pseudoalteromonas sp. TB64; assembly: GCF_000498095.1. Lineage (GTDB taxonomy): Bacteria > Pseudomonadota > Gammaproteobacteria > Enterobacterales > Alteromonadaceae > Pseudoalteromonas. Next base: position 3,511 of record NZ_AUTQ01000252.1, on the reverse strand, counting down.
TTATTTGTTTGCACAACAGGACGTGGGTTTCGCCATATACCAGGCACAATAATTAAATCGCTGTAAGGAGCCGTGCTGGTGGTGCAATCGGGAATAATAGCAAGCCCTGCTTGGCTGCTTATTGAATCATTACTTTTGGCGACTAAATTTATAGCAAGTGGTCTGAAATTTTGCTTATCACTATGTCCTTTTGCAAATGCCTCACCGGCTCTGAGCATTTCTATAGGCAATGTTAAGCTAGTAATTAATAAATGCGGATAAACGGCAATGGCAATGTTTAATGCGGGATTGATGTGCTTAATACCCATTTAGATGCTCCGACCAGTATTGTTTGGCTTTTTATGCTTAATATTTGGCTATTAAAGCACAATGTGCAGCGAGTAATCCATTTAAACTGGCTTCATCTTCTTATAACACGTTTTTAAAGGCAAATTATGACAGCATTACCCGTTATAGTCGGCATGGGTGGTATTAACGCCGCTGGTCGTACTTCTTTTCATCAAGGTTATCGTCGTATCGTGTTAGACACTTTAAATGCAAAAGATCGCAGTGAAACATTTTTAGGCCTCGCCACACTGATGAACTTAGTAAGCGTTGTAAATGGTCAACTACAAGACTCTCAAGGTAATATTGTTGAGCAAAGCGATATTGAAGAACGCTTTGGTGAGCAAATTATTGCTGGTACGCTTATTCGTAAAATCGAAAAAGAGCACTTTGATGCTGACGCTACACCATGGCAGCAAAAAATGACGCTTAATGCATCAAACGACAACGCCATTGTATTTGAAACCCGTGCCCGCGACTTGCCAACACCGGTTCCAGCTAGTTGGGTAGTTGAAGAGCTTGAAGGAAAAAAAGTTAAAGTAACTATTGCCGCTGGTATAGATGTTAAACACGATTCAACTCGTGATAACCCTATTAAGTCAGCAGGGCAGTTTCCTACAGGGTTTGATCCATCTGTTATGTATAACAGTCGTTATCAACCACGTGGTTTACAAGCAACTATTTTTGCAGCTACCGATGCCATTAAATCAACAGGGCTTGATTGGCAGCACATAATGAATAGTGTAGAGCCAGATAAAATTGGTACTTATTCAGCGTCGGTTATTGGTCAAGTTGACGATAAAGGATTAGGCGGGTTAATTAAAGCACGCCAACAAGGCGAACGTGTAAGCACCAAGCAATTAGCGCTTGGCTTAAATACCATGTCGACAGACTTTATTAATGCTTACGTAACTGGCAACGTAGGTACGACGTTTTCTACGTCGGGCGCGTGCGCCACGTTTTTATATAACTTACGCGCAGCAGTTAACGATATACAGGCAGGGCGTACACGTGTTGCTATTGTAGCAAGTGTAGAATGTGCTATTACCCCAGAAGTTATTGAGGGTTTTGGTAACATGAGTGCGCTTGCAAACGTTGAAGGCTTACGTCGTTTAGATAATTTATCGCATGATGATGAACCAGATTATCGTAAAAGTAGTCGTCCATTTGGTGAAAACTGTGGCTTTACTTTAGGCGAAGGCGCTCAAGTTACTATTTTAATGGATGACGCATTAGCACTTGAGTTAGGAGCTGATATTTTAGGCTGCGTACCTGATGTATTTGTCAATGCTGATGGTATTAAAAAATCAATTACGTCACCAGGGCCTGGTAACTACATAACAATGGCTAAATCGGCAGCTTTAGCAACAACGCTTTTAGGTAAAGAAGCGCTGCAAGAACGCAGCTTTATTTTGGCGCATGGCTCAAGTACACCATTAAATCGTGTAACAGAGTCGCTGATATATCATAAAGTGGCACAAACGTTTGCTATTGATAATTGGAAAGTAACAGCACCAAAAGCATACGTTGGTCATACTATTGCACCGGCAAGCGGCGACCAGTTAGCAATTGCTTTAGGTGTATTTAGCCATAATATTATGCCAGGTATTACCACAATAGATAAAGTGGCTGATGATGTTTACAGCGATCATCTTGATATTCGAAATGCTCACTACGAATGCGCCGATATGGACATTGCCTTTATTAACTCAAAAGGTTTTGGCGGCAATAATGCAACGGCTACAGTGCTGTCACCAAAAGTGACAATGCAAATGCTTGCTAAACGCCATGGCGATAGTGTTATGAGTAGTTATGCTAGTAAAACTGAGACTGTAAAAGCAGCTCAACAAACATATAAAGCGCAAGCCGATTTAGGTCAGTACGAACTAATTTATCGCTTTGGCGATGGTTTAATTGACGATAACGACATTGTAATTAATGAGCAAAGCATACAACTACCAGGCTTTGAAAAAGCAATTACGTTTAGTACAACAAATTCCTACCAAGATATGTTTTAAGCACACATACTTGTTGGCAAGGCGCTTTTTAAGCGCCTTTTTTAATGTCTAAAATTACGTATGTACTCCTACAAAACACTTAACACCCTTGTTCTTACTGGGCTGTAGCGTTGACATAGTTATTGAAAATTGGAATCGGTACAGATCCAGCACAGACCCATCCCTAAAAATAGACCCACAAACAGACCTATTTATCCGCTCTAAACCGTTCTAAAATTCACAGGCTTAAGCACCGTTTGAACAAGCTTTATTAATCGCCTTATACCCAATTCAGTTTTTTCGCAATAGTAGGGTAAGTATTAATTATCAAAACGTCGAAAATACACTACGAGACTATTTATTATATTCAAACTTCTAGCGTTAAATGCTCACGCCGAACTTGTCAAAAACAAAAACCACGGAACGCTAACAGTTGAAACAGTTACCTCAATCTATAACGATGACACCTTTCACGCCAATATCTCGGGTTACATTCTCTGATAGGGGAGAGGATTGGCATTCGTGTTGCGGGTGCTGATACATCTGAGGGATTCGTGAGGGTCACCCATTAGAAAATTCCGGTCAAGCAGGCAGCTGTGTTCTCTTGATCTTTTTATTCAAAAACCAAGTGTTCTTATTATTTAAACTCAATTTAAATATGACTACGCACCTAGTAATGACGTCGATTGGTGTGAATATGCACCGTGGCTTGGATAAAGAACGCCATATGAATTTAGGCAGTTTAATTAAGCTTTATTGATGATTAATTAAGCCCCTTGGCTTTCGCCTCAGTCATCGTTTAGTACCAATGTCAGTCCAGTTTCTGGCTGTGTTTACACACTGCGCTGTAACAAGTCAGTGGTTTATGCTTACACATAACCAACCCTTTGTGGCTCAAACATTGGGCATATCCAGTATTTAAAATATGAGCGGTTAACGTGCAGGCTTAATCAAATCTAATGGTTTTACCAACCCCATTACGAGCTCAACACGTTAACCTAATTTGTTTTATAGACGCTAAGCAAACGCCTTGTGTTCATCGAATGGTACATTGTCTTTAAGCACGTGATAACACGCTCTTGCGAGCTTATGTGCAACCGTTTTAATCGCAACTACCTTGTTTGTTTTAGCCAGTTTTCGTTGATAATATTTTTTAACTGTTGGGTTATAACGAATTGCAAAATTAGCAG
>NZ_AUTQ01000251.1 GCF_000498095.1 Pseudoalteromonas sp. TB64 | reverse complement strand
GACTGACGGCGGCGTTGACTACTCGTTCGAGTGTATTGGCAATGTTGACGTAATGCGCTCAGCGCTTGAGTGTTGCCATAAAGGTTGGGGAGAATCTGTCATTATTGGTGTAGCAGGTGCAGGCCAAGAAATATCAACCCGCCCGTTTCAACTAGTTACTGGTCGTGTATGGCGTGGTAGCGCATTTGGTGGCGTTAAAGGTCGCTCACAACTTCCTGAAATTGTTGAACGTTATATGGCTGGCGAATTTGCCCTTAGCGATTTTATAACACACACAATGGGTCTTGAAGATATTAACGAAGCGTTTGATTTAATGCACGAAGGTAAAAGTATTCGTACAGTCATTCATTACTAATAAACTGCATTCGTAAAATAGCTTATTAATAAGCCGTAATACTTTTAAGTTTACGGCTTTTAAGGATTAAGTATGTTAGAAAATATCTCAAGCGTAAAAGTAGCTGGTGGTTGGCATAAACAATATACTCACAGCGCTCAAAGTACACACTGCACTATGCGTTTTGCCGTATTTTTACCACCTGGCGCAAGCGAGGCCAATAAAGTACCAGTACTTTATTGGTTATCGGGTTTAACCTGTACCGATGAAAACTTTATGCAAAAAGCCGGCGCATTTAAAAAAGCAGCCGAGCTAGGTATTGCTATTGTAGCGCCAGACACCAGTCCACGCGGCGAAAACGTACCAAATGAAGACACCTACGACTTTGCACAAGGTGCAGGCTTTTACGTAAATGCTACGCAAGCTCCTTACAACACACACTTTAATATGTACGATTATGTTGTAAACGAATTACCTGCATTAATAGAGCAACATTTTCCGGTAACAAGTACAAAAGCAATTAGTGGTCACTCTATGGGCGGACATGGAGCATTAATGGTTGCTCTTAAAAACCCGACTACGTTTGTAAGTGCCTCTGCATTTAGCCCTATTGTAAATCCTATTGAATGCCCTTGGGGTGTAAAAGCATTTACTGGCTATTTAGGAAACGATAAAGCGCTTTGGACACAATACGATAGTTGTGAGTTAATGAAAAACGCAGAGCCAACTAACTATTTACCTATGTTAGTAAGCCAAGGCGATGCCGACAACTTTTTAGAAGAGCAGCTTAAGCCTCAAAATTTAATAGCTGTTGCTAATCAAAAAAACTACCCACTTACACTTGAAATGCAAGCTGGCTACGATCACAGCTACTTTTTTATAAGTAGTTTTATTGACCAACACTTATTATTTCATCATCAGTTTTTGTCTGCTTAGATTCATTAGTGTGTAGGGTAGAATTTTCAACTTCTACACACTCTTTTAAACTCTTTGTTATTTGCCTACATACTTGAGTGGTCGTACTTTTACCTTTAACTAAATTAACTAACGCCGAATCTATTTTCAATCCAACATCTGCAAAACTAAATCCATTACTATTACTTGGTGTCGGGGTTAACGGATTTTTACTAGGCTCTGAACCTGATTGGTTATTTATAATTTGCTCATCTCGCGCGCTAGACTCAGCTCGCCCATCAATAAGCGCCCCAGCAACAGTACATCCGCTAAGAAAAAGTAATAAAATTATCGTAATAATAGTTCGCATGAGTATTCCTTTATATAGTAGCTACTGAGCAAGTAATTAAATTAGTATGAAATTACCTATTACCTATTACCTATTGCCTATTGCCTAACACTTATCAGCTCTTCATCCGATAGCGGCTTAGTAATATTTTCATTTTTAGATTGCTTTTCAATCAATACACATTCTTTTAAACTTTTAGTTATTTGCTTACATGTTTGATTAGGCTTACCTTCATCTTTAACAAATTCCACTATGGCGGAGTCAACTGCGTATCCCATTTTTGAGAAACTCATGCCGTTTTCGTCTTTAACAAAAGTACCTGAGTTCGTTGAACTACTACCCGAGCGTGCAGAACCATCAAGCAATACACCTACAGCGGTACAACCGACTAAACTTTGTAAAAAAACAACAATAACTAAAATACGCATTATTCATCCTGAATGCTAACTACTGGCTAATGGCTAATGCTTTAATTTTAACCTTTTTGTAAAATTACGCTGTAAAAATATGTACAAAATAGTAAGGAATTAAAATAAAACTTTATTATTAAACCTTCAACTCTTCTACAAACTCGTTAATAAAACCAATTAACTATTGAGTAAAATAGTAATAAATATATGTAAAAACTTCTTAAAAACACCACCTAAAAACTCATACAAGAATTAAACTGTTGATTAGTAACATATAAATTAATGGCTTACTGTTTGCTACTTGCCTGCTTATTATTAACAAACTTAACTAACATAGGCTAAATATGGAAATTGACTTACAGTGGAACGAAATACTAGATAACCTAATTCACTTAGGTATTGCCTACTTACTAGCACTGCCTATGGCATACGACAGAGAGCGTAGCCATGATGGTGCGGGACTTAGAACCTTTCCACTCGTTGCTGTTGCATCGTGTGGGTATGCACTTATTGCCATGTCAGTACTCGAATCGGGCGAAGCACAATCTAAAATGTTACAAGGCATTATTACTGGTATAGGTTTTATTGGCGGCGGTGCTATTTTAAAAAACAACCGCACTACGTCAGGCACAGCAACCGCAGCAAGTATTTGGAATATGGGCTTAATTGGTATAGCCGTAGCGTACAGCCGCTACGAAATAGCAATTTTACTTGCCATTATTAATTTTATAACGCTGAGGTATGTAAAAAAATTCAAGTAAATTTAATATAGTTAACGTTCAGATTAGCGGATAAATCAGCACGGTAATTAAGCTTGATATTAAATAACGATAATCCTAATGATCAGGGCTATAAGGAATGACGGCAGTATGCCATGAGCAGGCATTGAAGATTCTCAATGTGTGAAGTCAAGATTTGATAATCATATAGAAAGTTCCTCAAGTTTTTCGATACAGTTGTGTTGACCAAAACATAAACTGTACCTCGAGGAACTTAGTATGAAACTATATGGTGGAATTGACTTGCATTCAAATAATTGTGTAATTGCTATCATTAATGAACAAGGTGAAACGCTTAGCTGCAAGCGTTTAAATAATGACATCTCTGTCATTTTATCTTTTCTAACCCCTTATAAAGACAAGCTAGCAGGACTTGTTGTTGAATCAACATTTAATTGGTATTGGTTAGTTGATGCATTAATGGATGCAGAATTTAAGCATCACTTAGCAAACCCCGCTGCAATTAAACGATATTCAGGCTTAAAACATGCTGATGACCATAGTGATGCACGCTGGTTAGCTTAAATGCTACGTCTAGATATACTGCCTGAAGGCTATATTTATCCCCGTAAACTCAGGGCTGTTCGCGATTTAATGCGCAAACGAATGGACATTGTTCAACAGTCCACTAAAAACTTATTATCGGTGCAAAGTTGTTACATGCGTCATCTTGGTTATAAGCTCAGTAGCAACAAAATAAAGCAAATGGCTGGTATCAGAAAAAGCGTTGATACTGAGCAGGTACACGCAGACTTTAGCTCAATGAATACAGCACTGTCAGTCATTTCTAATCTCTCATTAATACGCTGTGCTCAACAGCAAATTAATGCGATAGAGGGCGCTATTTTAAAACAAACATCACTCTCCCCTGAGTTTATGAACCTATCCAGTATTGATGGAGTTGGGAACACTTTAGCGCTAACTATTATGTTAGAAACCGGCACGATTGAATGTTTTGATAGCCCAGGGAATTTCTCATCGTATTGTCGCTGTGTTAAAGGGGCAAGGTACAGCAATGGAAAGAAAAAAGGCGCTACGAATCAGAAGAATGGTAATCGTTATTTAGCGTGGGCCTTTACTGAGACTGCTAATTTTGCAATTCGTTATAACCCAACAGTTAAAAAATATTATCAACGAAAACTGGCTAAAACAAACAAGGTAGTTGCGATTAAAACGGTTGCACATAAGCTCGCAAGAGCGTGTTATCACGTGCTTAAAGACAATGTACCATTCGATGAACACAAGGCGTTTGCTTAGCGTCTATAAAACAAATTAGGTTAACGTGTTGAGCTCGTAATGGGGTTGGTAAAACCATTAGATTTGATTAAGCCTGCACGTTAACCGCTCATATTTTAAATACTGGATATGCCCAATGTTTGAGCCACAAAGGGTTGGTTATGTGTAAGCATAAACCACTGACTTGTTACAGCGCAGTGTGTAAACACAGCCAGAAACTGGACTGACATTGGTACTAAACGATGACTGAGGCGAAAGCCAAGGG
>NZ_AUTQ01000250.1 GCF_000498095.1 Pseudoalteromonas sp. TB64 | reverse complement strand
ACCTTTGGCCGTGATGGATTTCTTCCATCAGCTGTTGCTGGCGCCTCAGGCATGATTGCAACGTTACTTTTAGCGATATGCTTAATAAGCCTTTACCGCAAACAAGACTAAGGCTTAATAGCTCACAAGTCATTGGCTCTTTTTGAATAAAGTATAAACATCGGCGCATATTACATATAAGAATTCGCCGATGTTTTACATTTAAAGCATTCCCCTAGCCTATCTCAAAAGCTTTTAACTAATTTATGTTTTGATGTATGGAATCAAAATTTGACACCATTTACCCAATAGCCTCTTGCTAGTTTTGTGTATTCTCAATAGGTCAATCTTTATGAGCTAAATATAACAATGCTATAAAATTAACTACAGGAATTAAAAAAAGAAAACCCATCCAGCCTTTAAAACCAGCTCTAGTAAATACGCGCCAACCTGCAAACGCTATCAATGCCCAAATTGCGGTAGCTATAATAAAACCCATTATACATTCTCCTTAAATCTAGGCCATTCTGAGAAAGCTAAATAAAACAAAAACGCCAGGTTTAGTGCTGGAATCCAAAATACAAATATTGGCGTGTCTTTAAATCCAGCCTTAAAATAAATTTTACTTATTGCATGTCCACTTGCAAACCAAATTGCTAATACAATTATTATTTCTATTACTACCACACAGTTCTCCTTTAGTATTGGTGGTGGAAAAATCAAAAAAACTAAAGTTTATTGCCCAACTATCACTTTTTTTATTATCAACTTTCGTTTTAGACCATCCCCCCTAAATTACTCTTTCTTTTTAGCAAATTAAGGATGAATATCTCGTTTATTCAGTTCTTACAAAAAGGCAAAAAGAAAGACCTAACCTCATCCATTTTTTTGATGTATGAAGTCAAGATTTGACCCCTTTAGCTTCTTTACCCCCGTGAACTCAGGGCTGTTCGAGATTTAATGCGCAAACGAATGGACATTGTGCAACAGTCCACTAAAAACTTATTATCGGTGCAAAGTTGTTACATGCGTCATCTTGGTTATAAGCTCGGTAGCAACAAAATAAAGCAAATGGCTGCTATCAGAAAAGGCGTTGATACTGTGCAGGTACACGCAGACTTTAGCTCAATGAATACAGCACTGTCAGTCATTTCTAACCTCTCATTAATACGTTGTGCTCAACAGCAAATTAATGTGATAGAGGGGGCTATTTTAAAACAAACATCACTCTCCCCTGAATTTATAAACCTATCCAGTATTGATGGAATTGGGAATACTTTAGCACTGACTATTATGTTAGAAACCGGCACGATTAAACGTTTTGATAGCCCAGGTAATTTCTCATCGTATTGTCGCTGTGTTAAAGGGGTAAGGTACAGCAATGGAAAGAAAAAAGGCGCTACGAATCAGAAGAATGGTAATCGTTATTTAGCGTGGGCCTTTACTGAGGCTGCTAATTTTGCAATTCGTTATAACCCAACAGTTAAAAAATATTATCAACGAAAACTGGCTAAAACAAACAAGGTAGTTGCGATTAAAACGGTTGCACATAAGCTCGCAAGAGCGTGTTATCACGTGCTTAAAGACAATGTACCATTCGATGAACACAAGGCGTTTGCTTAGCGTCTATAAAACAAATTAGGTTAACGTGTTGAGCTCGTAATGGGGTTGGTAAAACCATTAGATTTGATTAAGCCTGCACGTTAACCGCTCATATTTTAAATACTGGATATGCCCAATGTTTGAGCCACAAAGGGTTGGTTATGTGTAAGCATAAACCACTGACTTGTTACAGCGCAGTGTGTAAACACAGCCAGAAACTGGACTGACATTGGTACTAAACGATGACTGAGGCGAAAGCCAAGGG
>NZ_AUTQ01000249.1 GCF_000498095.1 Pseudoalteromonas sp. TB64 | reverse complement strand
CCGCCCGATACAGGCGCATCTATAAAGTCGATATTTTGCAGAGCCGCTTTTGCAGCTACTTCGCGTGCTACTTCGGCAGAGGTTGTTGTGTGATCAACCAAAACAGTGTGCGGCAACATGCCCGCTAACACGCCGTCGTCGCCATACACTACTGAGCGTAAATCGTCATCGTTACCAACACACATAAATACAATGTCGGCATTGCTTGCAGCTTCGCGCGGGATTGGTGCAAAGCTTCCTGAATGTTCTGCAGTCCACGCGTGTGCTTTAGCTTGAGTGCGGTTATAAACGCATACGCTGTGCCCTGCTTTTGCTAAATGCCCCGCCATTGGGTAACCCATTACGCCTAAACCTATAAATGCGACTTTCATTGACATAAAAATGACCTATTAAACTGATAACTTAGAAACTAGACCTCGATTATGTCAACCGATCGTTTAAAAAGCGAATGAAAGTCTTTATAAAATTTCCTTAGCGGGAAAGGTAAATAGGTAACCTATGGACAGTATTTATCAATTTAATGCGCCACTTTATAACAGCAAAAATTTTTCTCTTAATCAGTTGCAGGGTAAAACCGTACTTATTGTTAACACAGCGAGTAAGTGTAATTTTTCGGTGCAATTAAACGCGCTCGAAAAGCTTTATCAACAATATAAAAACCACGGTTTTACGGTGCTCGCGTTTCCGTGTAATCAATTTGGTCAGAATGAACCCCTTGATAACTTAGCAGTTAAAAACTTTTACAAAGAGCAATTTAATGTGTCGTTTGAGGTATTTAGCAAGGTAATGGTAAATGGACCAGAAACCCACCCGTTGTTTAATTATTTAAAATCGCATACTCGTGGTATTTCGCAAAACCGCGCTATTAAATGGAATTTCACTAAGTTTTTAATTAATTCACAAGGGCAACTTGTTGCTCGCTATGCACCGCGTACTAAGCCCGAAACACTTATACAAGTAATAGAAAATAACTTACTGCAAGCTGCTAAGTTAAGCGCTGCCAAAGGGGGTAAAAAGGTTTCGTCAAAAATACCTATGTTTACGTCGGTTAAGGCATAAATTAAAGCTTAATTTAAATCAATAAAATGTGTGTTACTAAAGCACAGTTTTATAAAGTGGTTTATTGTATTAATACTTCTTAAGCGTCGAGGCTATTACCATGAACATTGCATTTTTTAGTGCACAAAAATACGAATTGTCTTTTTTTGAACAAAGTACACGTGATTATAGTGATATAAATATTACCTATTTTGAGCAAGGGCTAAGCGATCAATCGGCTATCTTAGCAAACGGATTTGATGCCATATGCGTATTTGTTAACGACACCGTAAATGCTGCTGTTATTGAACAATTGGCAAGCCAAGGTATAAAAACTATTTTGCTGCGCTGCGCTGGATTTAATAACGTTGATTTACCTGCAGCAAAGGCTCATAACTTAAAAGTATTACGCGTGCCCGCCTACAGCCCTGAGGCAGTAGCTGAGCACTGCATAGCGTTAATGCTAACGCTTAGTCGTAAAACTCATAAAGCTTACAACCGCGTGCGCGAAGATAACTTTGATTTAAACGGATTGCTTGGTTTTAACTTACATAATAAAACCGTGGGAATTATAGGCTGCGGTAAAATTGGCATTGCGTTGTGCAATATATTAAATGGCTTTGGTGCAAAAGTATTAGTGTGCGACCCATACGCACAACCAGGCAATTATACAATTACCGATATAGACACATTACTGAGTCAAAGTGATGTGATTTCTTTGCATTGCCCTCTAACGGAACAAACTCATCATATAATTAACGATGAAACGTTTAGTAAAATGAAAACCGGCGTTATGTTAATTAATACGTCTCGCGGTGCATTGCTTGATAGTAACGCGTGTATAAATGCACTCAAAACTAAAAAACTAGGCTACTTAGGACTCGACGTATACGAGCAAGAGTCTGAGCTGTTTTTTAAAAATCACAGCGACGAAATAAACCAAGACGATATATTCTCGCGCTTAGTGAGCTTTAAAAATGTATTAGTGACAGGGCATCAGGGCTTTTTTACACAAGAAGCACTTACCGAAATAGCAAATACAACCGTACTTAATGCCCTTGAAGTAAGTGAAGGTAAATCTTTAACTAATGAGGTTTTATAAAAAGCTTAGCAGTATCTAAATAACAGGCACAAAAAAAGCGAAGTGCGTTTTAAACTCACTTCGCTTTTTTAATCTATTTTTTAAGCTATTTTTAGCCAAAGGCTACATTGGCAAATACCAAGGTCATTAATATTGGGCAAACAAAGCGAATGTACTGAGCAAACCAGTAATGCAAACCTGTAGTTGCTTGGTGTAGTTTATTACCACGCTGCCACATCCACCCTACTGTAATAAAGTAAAATAAGCCCATAAGCGGTAATTGGTATTGGGTAAATAGCATAATGACTAAGCCAAATAACCAATCAAAATTTAATATAATGGCGCTTGCACACACAAGTACAACGGCGCTTACTGCCCATGTTGCTTTGGTGCGACTAACGTTATGGTTTTCGACTAAAAATGCCACCGGAATTTCGGTGGTCGATATAGTTGACGTAACCGATGCGATAGACATTAATACAAAAAACAATAAACCAACTAATAAGCCAATTTCGCCCATAGTGCTAAATAGCGCAGGTAAAATAGCAAAAATAAGTTGTCCTTCACCAATCAGTTTACCGCCACTAAATACTTCAACGCCGTTGTGCTGCGCTACATAAATCGCAGGAATAATGAGTAATCCTGCTAAAAACGCGACACTGGTATCAAGTAAGGCTACACCTGCGG
>NZ_AUTQ01000248.1 GCF_000498095.1 Pseudoalteromonas sp. TB64 | reverse complement strand
GAGCCGTAAATCATCATACAGCCTACACCTAACGAGAGCGAAAAGAACGCTTGCCCCATTGCGGCAATAATTAAATTAGGGTCGAGTATTTGGCTAAAATCAGGAATTAAATACGCGGCAAAGCCTTCGCTTGCGCCATCGAGTGTTGCAATGTAGGCAATTAAACCAACAAGCAGCACAAGTAGCAGTGGCATTAAACGGCGCGACCAGGTTTCGATTCCCGATTTAACCCCTTTTAAAATAATACTGGCGGTTAAAATAAGCATAAGCGGCGTAAACACAAAATTACGCAGCACTGAGTCGCTGTGTAAAAACTCGCTTGCGCCTGTAAAACCTAAAAAAGTGGTTATGGGTTCAATAGCATACGAGAGCATCCACCCTGCCACTATTGAGTAAAAACTTAGCATAACAACTGCGCCCGCAAGGCCTATATAACCTGCCGCAGCACCAACCTTACGGTTAGTGTTTTGCCATGCATCGCCCAATGCTTTTACAGGATTAGCTTGTGCTTTGTGACCTAAATAAAGTTCGGTATACAGCGCAGGAAGCGCAAGTAAAAATATAACAATAAAGTAAACCAGTAAAAATGCACCGCCACCATGGTTGGCCGCTTGCGTAGGAAAACCCCAAATATTACCTAAACCTACTGCTGCGCCAGCAGCGGCTAAAACAAAGCCAAGTCGGCTTTGAAACCCATCACGCACTTGTGCCATACATCTACAAATCTGTTATTATTTTGATTATTGTGAATTAAACCATATTTCATGCCAGCTGAGTAATAAAATTGTACCCAGCCTTTATTAGTGGCGTTAACCGCTCACAATATCAGCGACTTCTTTTGCTTTAGGGCTTTTATGACTGAACACTATTTTAAAAACACCTTGAGTATTACTTCAACTCAATTGGCAAATTTGTCTTTAGCGAGTAACAGTATTTTATTATTTAATGCTAAAACACTTGAGCTTAGTGACTTTAATTTACCCGATTGCTTAAGCCTATTTGAGTTAACCATTATAAACCGTCGCAAAAGCCATCAAGCTAAGCAAGAGTATTTAGCGACGCGGTTATTGTTAAAACACCTTATTAAAATAACGCAGCCGCAACATGCGCACGTAGCCCTTAATAAAATGAGTACCGAATTTGACGAGGAAAGCTCAAAGCTGCAAATACATGTAAGTGGTGATGTTATAAATACCTGTATTTCGCATTCGCATGGTTTGGTTGGGGTCGCGCTTAATTTTGATAAAAGCAAGTTTGGGTTTGATATTGAAAAAGTAAGCCTAAAGCGCCCGTTTGAAAAGCTCGCTAAGCATTTTTATCATAATGATGAAATTACACTTATTACCGAGCCTACTAATACCCAAGCCCAAGCAGATACGTTTTTTAGAATTTGGACATTAAAAGAGTCACTTGCTAAAGCCACCAGCCGCCCTATTGCAAAATTACTTAGCCCCAATGTGTTTGACGAATTAAATAGTGCAAAGCTGAGTGCTAGCAGTAATAACGTTACTGTAGTTGATAGTAATAACAGCAATGTTTGTTTTGATGTGAGTGTGGTGCATAAAAAAAGCACCGACTGGCGATGCTTTTTATTAACTGACTTTGTTAATTAACTTTATTAAGTCACTTTATTAAGTAACTTTACTAGTTAATTTTACTAGGTTATTTTCCTTAATAACGATTACTTACGCAGCAAAATCGTTTTCTAATAAACGGCTATGAATAGACTGTACTACGTTATCTGACTCAGTTTGCTCTACTAAAAAGCACAGGTTGTGCTTACTAGCACCGTGACAAATTAATCGAATGTTAAAGTCTTTTAGTACACTCATTAAGTTCATTTCGTGTTGGCGTAATTGAATCTCAGAGCCAATAAGTGCCACCAATGTTAGGTTGTTTTCTACCGAAACATGGCAAAACTCTGCAAGCTTATCTAGGCATTCTTGATCGAGCTCTGGGCGCGATGCGTTTTGCGCGTTATCAAGGGTTATAGCTACGCTGATTTCTGATGTAGTTACCAAATCTACTGATATATTGTACTCACTTAATAGTGTAAATACGCGTGCTAAAAAGCCGCTTGCTAGTAGCATTTCTGGGCTTTTAAGCGTAAGCAATATTTGGTTTTTACGTTGCGTTACTGCGCGTATACCTGGTTGCTGCGATTTTTCGCGCTCAATCCACGTACCGCCGCGCTCTGGCTCTCGGCTAGAACCTACAAACACGTTAATATGGCTACGGCTTGCTGGTAAAATTGTCGCTGGGTGTAATACCTTTGCGCCAAAGGTTGCCATTTCGGCGGCTTCGTCAAAACTTAAACGTGCAATTGGCGTCGCTTTTGCGCACAAACGCGGGTCGGTGCTAAAAATGCCCACTACGTCGGTCCAAATATGCACGCTTTTAGCGTTAATTGCTTCAGCTAATAATGCAGCACTGTAGTCAGAACCACCACGTCCAAGCGTTGTTGTTTGACCGTATTCGTCACTGCCAATAAAGCCCTGAGTCACAATTACTTGAGCGTCTAATAACGGGATTAAATGTTCTTTAGCAGCTTGCGCTGTGGCTGCAACATTAGGCGTTGCTTTACCAAATTGGCTGTCGGTTTTAAGCACCTTGCGCACATCAAAGCGATCGGCATTTAAACCTTGTAAACGAAGTACCTGTGCAAATAAATACGACGACAAACGCTCACCAAAGCTAAGTAGCTCGTCGTGTTGCTGATCGGTTGTTAGTGACTCTTGAGCCAATGTTTGAAATGCTTTTAGGGTTTCGTTAAAGCCAACCGCTAAATCGGCATCTAGCGATAACTCATCTAAAATAGTTTGTTGAATAGCAAGCACGCCGTTTATGTGTTCTTGACGCTCACTAGGAGTAATGCTTGATTTACACAGTGCAACTAAGTGGTTAGTTACGCCGGCACTGGCGCTCACGGCAACAATACGTACGCTTTTATCTGCAACAATAATTTCGCTACAGCGACTCATCGCTTCAAAATTTGCAACACTGGTTCCGCCAAATTTGGCAACGATGTAATCTGATTTTGCGCTTAACTCTGTTTTAGGCACTGTTTGCGGCGCTGATTGGGTAGTCATTTAGTCTCCTTTCGCGATATCCAAATCGCAATAAAACAAGAAGAACTTGGCAAAGGAATGCTTGAAGATAAGTCCACTGCCAGAAGCTCTCCACCTATATTGGTGACAGTTTTGAGGATTCAGCCCCATAAACCGAAAAACAATGACGACGTACCATTATTTTCCTCGGCGAGTACTTCCCTCCTTAATGATCATCGGCTTTCGTCGCCTAACATTAAGTACCTAAGTATCGCACCTCTTCTGAATGCTTTATTAACCAGTGGCTAATAAAACAAAACCCCACTAAGTAGCGGGGCTTTGAAAGTTATCGTTTAGACGTCTAGCTGTCAAGCATTTAATAATTTATGAGCTAAATAAAACTGCCCATGTAATACGAGCCCGCATATCCAACCGTGTAACAAATTAATAAATGCAGCGATAAACGCAAGTAGCTCATAAAGGTAAGTGCTTTAACTTTGCTCATGGCAATAATGCCCGCAGCCGACCCAATAATAAGCATTGAACCGCCCACGCCCGTTGCATAAGTAAACGACAACCAATGTTGTTGGCTCATTACTATATCGGCTTTTAATAATGCAGCGGTAAGCGGTACGTTATCGACCCCTGCTGATAATATGCCCATTAAGTAGTTTGCGTACTCAGGTGCCATTACCGTATATAGGTCGGTAAATTTACTCAACATACCAATTTCTTTAAGTGCGCCTACAAGTAAAAGTACACCTACAAAAAACAATAATGTGTCGTATTCTATATCGCGAACAAAATCGATTATGTCTTTGTTAATGTCTTTTTTGCGCATTAAAAATTGCGCTACTAAAAACATCACTGATAAGCCAAACAAAAAGGTGAGTAAAGGCGGTACGCTGTAAACTACACTCAGCATAAGTGTGCTCACTACGGTAGATAAAAATATAACAGCAATGGTAATGTCGGTTTTTTCAATGCGGGTTTTACCTGCACCAGCAAACTCAACACGCCCTTTCATACCGATAGACAGTAACGCGGCTAGCAGCATAACGCTTGCAAGTGCTGGCGCTATAAGTAGTAATAAATGACCTATGGTTACTTTGCCATCTAAAAATATCATCAGTGTGGTTACGTCACCTGTTATTAGCGATACCCCACCTGAGTTAACCCCAAACACAATAAGCGTGGCGTATTTAATAAGCTTTTTAGGTTCAAGATTTAATGACATAACAACCGCGAGCGATATAAGCGTCGCTGTTACGTTGTCTGAAATCGACGAAAACAAAAATGCAAAACCACCCACCAAAAACATGAGCTTTTTTTCGCTAATACTTTTTGGCATAACACGGTGCACAATATTTTCTATAAACCCCTTTGAATTTAAATACGCTACAAAGGTCATTGCAGCCATTAAAAACAGCCATAATGAGGCAATTTCTAAAATATTTTCATTTAAAAGGTGTTGAATCGTATCGGGGCTTTGCCCGTGTAGAGGGTATATAAAAAGAAGAATCCAGCAAAGCGTACCAAAAAACAGCGTGGTTTTAGCTTTATTGACATGGATTATATCTTCTATAACGATCAGTAAAAATGCAATCGCTATCAGGGTTAGAATAATCGAGGAAACCATGGTAGTTAAACAACCTTTGATATAGTTTTAAAGAACACACAAATAACATTCCATTTCATGTGCCTATTTTCGGCGCGAATTTTAGCACTGCCTCTATGCAAAAACTATTATTAAATGGTCTTAAAAACGAATACTATATACAGACAAGGTTAATTAAAAATACGTAATAATGAGTCTTCTAAAAGAACTCAATAATAAAATACTAGGATGTTGTAACCCCTTATGATCCCAGCTAAAAAGCTGCTAAACACCATAACCGAACATTGGGGTGTATTAGAGCTATTATTTAAACGTTTTAAAATGGCTGACTTTAGCCTAAAAGACGTACAAAACGCGATTAAGCAAAAGCAGCCTACGTGGTCAAACGAACGCATTTATAAAGAAACAAATCGTTTGTTAAACCAAGATATTTTAATTCCACTGGCTAAATCCTCACAGCTTGAAATAAATCGTGCCATTGCCGATTTTGCTACTTTTTTACTGCAAGAAGAACATTTAGGCTTAGCGCAAGAAATTAGCGTATTAGTCGACGACCTTGCACGTTTAGGTAATCGCCTAGATAACGCTGGCGAAATAGAAGACTTTGACGATTTACGCCGCTACAGCCGCATTATGGATGATCGGGTCCGTAAAATAATGAAGCTATACGCACACAACGAAAACGCTATTTTAAATATTGTTGAACAAGCTAAATCTAATAATGCGGTGCAATCGCTGCAAAAACGTTACAAAGCAGTAATAGAAGCGTTTGACGAATACATAGAGCCAATGCTTGAAATGGTTGATATACGTGGTGAATTTCATGCGTGTTTTACCCTCATTGAAGAGCAAATAAGTAAGCAAATACTGCACATTGAGCGCTCAGGTAAAGCGTACAACGACAAACGCATGTTGGAGCAATTACGTACCCGTATACTCGAAATGCATTTAGTGGGTCGAGAAAGCTTACGTAAAAGTGCCGATATGCTTATGCCGCTGCGCGAAGAGTTACGCCGTAATAACTTAATTACTCGCCAAGCAGCCAAAGTACTTGGGCTTGTACGTAAAAATGGCGTAGACAATATGCTAAGTGCTGTGCAACCACATTTTGTAAGCGACGCGCAGCGATATTCACTTGGTCAGCAACGTCATATTGTGGCTTACATGGCAAGCTTGGTTGAATTTGAACACGAAGAATACCAATTGCCAGATCAACAAGACGTGCCTGCATTTGTTACGCCTAATATTCCTGACTACAACGATGTTAAAACCAACTTTGCTAAGCGCTTTAATAAAAAACGCAAAAAGCCGCAACCCTTGCTGCAATTTTTAGACGAAAGCTACCCAAATCTCGATGCCGACGAAATGCTATTTTTGTATCAAAAATTAGTCAGCGACAGCGATATTAAAATAATTCAAAGCGATGAAAAAGCCCGCGTAAAAATTGCCGGTCAGCACTTTTCTTTATATCCATTTAATTCAGAGCCTCAGCCAGATTCAAAGGCAGGTAAATAAACCATGACACACATAAACTTAGACGAGCTAACCCACCTACAAGCCATTAATAAAAAATTAGTAGCGGGTTATCACATTTGCGAGCAAGACAACGTAATGTGGCAAGAGCTTGACCAACACATAGAAGACTACACCGCCCTATTTACCGCTTTAGGTAACGATTTAAAACGCGACAGCCGTGGCTTTTATTACTTTGGTAGCGACGAAAGCACACCCAATATGGGCAAAATATCTCGCGCTATCGCACTCACCATTTACATTTTAATTGAGCACTACGCCAATACGGGTAAAGATCCAATGCGTGCATTGTTTGACGACGTAAACGATTTAGAGCTTATGCAAACGCTGGTGCAAATTAACAAACATTTGTTTGATCAGCTTGAGATATTTTCGGGATCGGACCTGCGCAAAGACGTTTACCTGCGCATGGTGCGCTTAGGTTTAGCCCGTGAAGTAGAAGGCGGCTTTATGCTACAAGCGCCAATTCACCGCTACATAGATGCACTCATGGAAGTAAACGAAGAAACCTACATTACAGAGGACGAGGAATGAAAAATCTATACGGACTAAGTAAACTCGCCCTACTTAACACTGCAGGCTATGCAAAGTGTGTGATCCCGCTTGATAAAAGCAGCTCTATTTGCGCGCCCAATAACACAGGTAAAAGCTCGGTTATTAACGCCTTGCAGTTTCCGCTTATTAACGATTTGCGCTTAACAGAATGGGACGGACACGATTTAGATGAAACCCGTAAGTTTTATTTTTCATCCGATCAGTCGTACATTTTACTAGAAGCTAACTTGCCTCATGGCTCGGTAGTAATAGGCGTTGCAGGGCTTGGTAAAATTGCCGGTTACGCGCATCAGTACTTTTGTTATCAAGGTAAGCTTGATTTAGAGCAGTACACGCAAGGTAAAACCATTATTAAATTTACCAAGCTGTTCAACCATTTAAAATCACTTAACTACAATCCTATTGAGTTAAAAGCACAAGAGCTAAACGCGCTACTTACTGGCGGCGCAACCCCGTTTGACGGCGACATTAACCTAAAAATGATCCCGCTAAATAATGTGCAAGACTCCTCTATTTATAAAGAAATATTTAGACGTATTCTTAACTTACACAAATTAGGCGCAAGCGACGTAAAACGCTTTATGCTACGCGTGTTTGAACGCCATATGTCAAACTCTAAGGTCGACTTTTATGAAGTATGGCGTCGCTCGTTTGATAAAGTAAACCGCTCAAAACGCGAACTAAAAGCCCTTGAGTCAATGCAAGAGCCAATAGCCGCGCTTGAATCAATGCTTGAAAACCAAACCGTGCTTAAAGGTAAATTAGCGGCGTATGCACCTAAAATTGACCAAGCACTGATTGATTTTGATACTTATCAAGAATCGCAACTTAATGAGCTGGGTATAGCGCTTGAAGATATAGAGCACGAAAAACACGAGTTTGAGCAAAAGCAAAGCCTATACGTACAGCAATCGCGCGACATAGAGCGCAGACAAACACAAATTGAGCAGTGGTTTTTAGATTACGATGCGCTTAAAAGCGAATTTGAACTGGTAAATAAAGCCACCCTTAAAACCAGCCTGACTCAGTTAAAGCAAGATTACGAGTCGCTTTCGCACTCTATAACCAGCGCACAAGGGCAAAGCCTGCACACGCTTGACTACCGCATTAGCGAAACACAAAAACAAATTAAGAGCTTAAAGCTGCAACTTAAAAACCTTGAGTTTAATTTGTTTACCCGTATGCGCGAAGACCTCTCGTTAAAAGAAGTAGAGGAAATATCGCGCATTTTAAACCCAGATATTCTCTCGTTTGCGACCACCACTAATGGCGATATAACCATTGATGACGAAGACGCGTTTGGGGAGTTTTTATCGCTATTAAGTGAAAACGTTAAAGGCGGTGTATTAACGCTACCAGGTGCGAGCATTAAGCTCAAAAAGCTCTCGCCTGTGCAAATGCAAAGCGGCGAAAACAAGGAGCAATTAACCGCTCAGCTAAATGCACTTGAGCATTCACTTAAAGAGTTTAAGCAACAACGCGACGTTGCTGCAAACGTTGCCGACAAGCAAAAAGAAAAAGACGCGTTATACGATGAGCTTATGAGTGCAGAGAGCGCCCTAAAACGCTTAGAGCAGTTTGATATAATGCAGCAGTCGGTTGAAGCGCAAGCCATGCTAAAAGAGCAATTATTAGCTGAGCGCGAACAAGTTGACGACTACTTGCAAGATATTCAAAAAAATAGTGGCTCAATTGCCGATCGTCGCTCGTTAATTAAATCGAAACAAGATCAAATTAATCGCCAAACTGAGCGCTTACGCCAAGTTAAAAGCGAGCGAATTGACCACACGCTTGATTTATACAGCGGCAAAGTGACCCCGTACATGATTGATATTACGGTCGACTTTGATAACTTAAGCGATCTTGTTCATCACTTTAATAAAGACTGCCAAGAGCTGCGTAATTTTGACATAAACGTGCGCAACACCTATTTGCATGTATATAACGCGGGTATTACTAAATTCGACAACGAAAACGACGAATACACTAAATACCAAAAGCTAATAAGCGCCTTTCATAATATTGATAACGAACGCGACGCTGTTGAGCGCCAAGCTCGCGTTGCGCTTACCGAAGTGGCTGCAACTATTAAAGGCTTGCGAGAAGATTTAGACCGACTTCGCCGCGAAATGAACAGCTTTAATAAAGGCATAAGCCAGCACCGTATTTCAAATCTGCAAGCGTTTAAAATTAACGTAATACCGCGCAAAATGCTGGTTGATAGTATAGATACTATTATCAGCACGTCGCATCAGTTTGAACAAGGCGACACGCTTGATTTACTGAGCCAAGAACCGTACAGCGAAAGCGCAGTAAACGAAGCGAAAGATCACTTAATTAAACTCGCCTCAGATAAAGCGGGTTTAACACTTACCGATTTATTTGATATTCGATTTGAAGTGGTTAACCGCGCAGGTGAAACAGAGCACTTTGAAAAAATAGATTCGGCGGGTTCAAACGGCACACGTATTACGATTAAGTTATTGTGTGGCATGTTGTTTATTCGCTACCTATTAAGCGATCAGGAACAAAACCTATACCGTATACCTATTTACATAGATGAAGCGGCCGACATTGACCCGCAAAATCAAAAAGCAATTATAGAAACCGCACTAAGCTTTGGTTTTGTGCCTATATTTGCTTCAGTTAAGCCACAAATAAGTTGTGACTACATTGTGCCTATTCGCTCGGTAAAAGACGGTGCACAAAACTGGGTAGATGAAAAAGATTGGATTGAAGTTGAACATTAGTTAATAAACAACGACTAATTAACATAGGTTAACTAGTCGTTCAGCCTTAGGGCGTGTTGACCTTTGTGGATTGAAATTTGTTCAATCTAGGGACGATTTAATCGCGGCGTGAGGTTTGTAACCTAGCGGGCTAAGTAAAAACCGAGCAACAAAGAGTTAACCGTCCCTAGAAAGAACCCAAAGGACAGCGCATGTTTGGCATTTATGCTGCGTTATCGCCTATTTATGGGGAATAACCACACTACATAGGCTCTGCCTTGCCCAAATACCAAACATACTGCTGCAAATTCAACCACGAGAGGTCAACACGCCCTAACAATTAGACTAATATTTAGGACGTTTAAATAATACACATTCAAATAATTTGTGTTATTTTAAATCAACGTAATTTATTGGAGCAAACGTAATGAAAAATATACTTATTGTTGCAGCGCTAGCACTACTTACTGCCTGTACACAAACCCCAGATTGGGATTACGACAAATCAGCTAACTTTAATAATTTTAAAACATTTGCTTGGGTAGAAAACGCCAGCCTGACTAAAGACACAAATAACTATCAAATAAATGGCCTTATGGAAAAACGTGTTCGCACTGCCGTAAACGCAGAGCTGAGCCAAACATTAGGTATGAGCTTAGTTGATGCAACGCAAGCTGATGTACTTGTTAATTATCATGCATCGGTTGATAAAGAACTTGAAATAGACACGTTTAGCACAGGTTACCGCCATAATTGGGGTTACTGGGGAAGTGGTTTTCAAAAAGATACAACCGCGCGTGAATACGAAGTAGGCACGCTAATTATTGATATTGTGGATCGTGAATCAAACCAGCTAGTATGGCGCGGCGCTAAAGAAGGTCGATTAAAGAAAAACCAATCACCAGAAAAGCGTGAAGCTTCAATTAATAAAACAGTTAGCGAAATATTAAGTAACTTTCCGCCGCAAAAGCAGCAATAAGTTTTAGTTAGTTTTAAAAAAGCTCACAGGTTTGTGAGCTTTTTTGTGTCTGTTTGTTTTACTGTGTAATCACAAAACTTATAATAAGTAGTAGCAATGTGAATTGTACTTACATATAAACTTATTTTTAATTTTACTTATTTACGCTTCTTTAATAACGTTAGCTGCAAATTCTGTGAACGATTTTGCTATAGGCATTGAAAAGCTAGCGTTATATACATTTCCTGTATCTGGTCGAATATAAACAGTGCCATCAATATCGTTTGAAAACACCTCTAGAAACCCAAACTTAAAATGTTCTTTATGTTTATTTTGCTCGTAAATATCTAACCGCTTTATCTCTGGGTTAATCCCATAAACTGGATCATCAAATATTTCTGCATAATTTAAACTTATAAGATAATCGGTAAAGTCTTGAGGTAAATTAATATTTAACCTTGCTTCTAAATCATGAACTTTTTTTATGCTTTGGCCCTGCCCAACTTTACTAGAGTGAGCTTTTAATATTTCGATTAGATTCACGCCATTCCTTTCTTAAATTAAGTTACTAAATCCTGATTTTTGATAATAAGTTATAGTTAGCTGTCGTCACTTTTAACAGTGGTTTTAGCTATACTCTTAGCTGTACTTTTATCGCTAATATCCAACTTAAATTGACCGTTATAACGAAACATAATACCAAATAGTGGATGTTTCATAATCATTTTCATACTGAAACTATTGTCGTCTATGGGTCGCTCTTCTACATACGCACTGCCAAAAATAAGCCCTACGGGAATTGGAATATCTATATTAAATAACCGCCAAATGTAACCATTATCTCTAAACACGATAGCGCCTTCCTCTGCGGTTACTTTTAGTCGCATGCCAACACCAAAGCGAACAAACTCAATCACTTCATTATCCTGAACATGCTCCATATGTGATTTAAAGTGAAAATGGTGATTATCAGAAAATTTAAACACCCTATCCCAATACAAATTCGTATTGTTAGTACTGCTATTGTAGTTTACATCGATTGGAATATTGCGCCCTTTATATGGGACCACTGCCCCGAACAATACACCAAAGGGTATAAATAACTTAGCTAAAGGAGAGTGATATATTTCTGACATTGTCCCAGAAACACAAATATGGTCATTTGAAAATGGCTTTAAAAAATAATGCCGTTTAATAACGTCACCAAGATTATCCCAGTTTTCTTTTAATACTATCTGAAATATCGATTTATTCATGATTTCCCTATCGCTAAACGCTGATTTTTAATCATTTATTTTTATGACTTGAGAGTCTAAGTCATAAAGTAATGTATTAAAATCTTAAATATAAGTCTCTGTAAAAAAATATAATAAACAATCAGTTTTAATATGATCATTTTTTAAAAATAAAAAAAACATTACTATTTAGCTTTTACGGCTTCATTTAATTTAATTTATTTTTAAAAACACCATCCTATAAAACATTAAAATTAAGCGCGCATTCAGAATGCAATTTCACATTTATTTAAATTTACTTTTAAGTAACACGTAATAATTTCAATATCTTAGCTTAAATAAAAAGAAATTTAAATGACGAACAAGTTATGTTAGATTACGCCAATAAAAAGTATTTAATGGAATAAATAGCGTGTCATCAAATCCCGCATTCGAACTTAAAGTAAAACGTTTATTTCCCAAATCTGTATTACAAGAAATGTATGCCTCATTAGACTCAGATCCAGAACTTAGACAAGCTGGCGTTATTTTTGAAGCAGAAAAAGATAATATTTCTAAACTTTCAGTAAATCCAGCTATGTTGCTTATTAATCCCAATAGTAATTACGACCAAAAAGTATTAAGAGTTAGCTGTAGAGCAGATAAAAAAGTCATCTACATTAAGGAGTTTGTTCTCCCTAAACAAATGAAAGCTCAAGATAAAGTAGACAAAATAAACTCTTCAATATGGAAAGAGTCGAAAAATTCAATGATTTCATGCGCAGGGGCAGCTTCTGGTTGGGTACTAATACTCGTTGAAACTGGTGGAGGGGCTGTTACTGTTGGCGCTACTTGGGCTGCAATTCCTTTAACATTAACTTCAACTGCGGCTTCAACGTTTCAATGTGGCGTAAGTCTTGGTCGTGTATTTAACAGTTTAAACGGTAATGAAGAATATAATCAATGGCTTGACTCATCTCCTATATTTTCAACTTTAATGGTTACATTAGACGTGATTCAAGTAGCTGATTTGACCAAAGCAGGTTTAGATGCTGGCTCTTTATTAATTAAATTTAAACAAAATAAAGCGCTTGGGCAAAATAAGCTACTAAAAATGTATCAAGGGATGACCCGTGAAAACCGTAAAAAACTCGCAGTAGAGATTTTAAAGTTAAATAACCCTCGATTAGTTAAAAATCAAAAATTACTTAAACAAGTTATACGTGGGCAAACCCTTTTAGACGATGGTACTAAAGCAACAAAAGTGTACACCCAAGCACAAGTACAAAGGTTGATTAGAAGCTCTTTTTATAAAGCTTTTTTAACTCAAAAATCACTCGCTACCGGAGCTGGTACAGCTGCAACAATGTACGGTAGTGTAAATGGTTTACACAATAAAGTGAGCAATTCAGCAACCTATATGATTGGTATAACTACAGAGTGATATATGTTGTCTAAACTAAAAATAAAATATCTAGCTATTATTATAATTTTGATTGGGTTTTCTGTTGGCTTTTTTAATATTAGCTGGTCTAGTTTCAAACTCACTAATCATGAAGTTACTTATATACAAGACAAACTCAAAAACGGTGAATTATCGCCTAATATGGTAATAATACCGCCAGGTACAGGCACCATAGGTGGTGAAAACTTTCGTTCTTTTCAAGATGAAGCGCCAATTTTTGAAGCGACAGTAAAAGATAGCTATGCACTAAGTGAAACTGAAATTACCTTTGCGCAATATGACCAATTTTGTAAAACCGGCATACGCTCTTGCCCAAGCGATGAAGACTGGGGTCGTGGTAAGCAACCTGTGATCAATATATCTTGGTTTGATGCCGTTGCTTATACAAAATGGCTAAGCACGGAAACGGGCAATACATACCGATTACCAAGCGAAGTCGAATGGGAATATGCAGCTCGAGCTGGAACAAGTAGTAAGTTTTGGTGGGGTAATGAGTATAAGCAAGGCATTGACCACTGCGATAGAGATTTAGGTGGTTGCCCAAAAGGCTCTGATTTAGGACACCCTTGGCAAGTAGCTATTTTAAAGCCAAACCCTTTTGGTTTATACGATGTAACCTCAAATGTGGCTGAATGGGTGGAAGACTGTTATGTAGATAATCATAACAATGCAACGGGTACTACTGCTGCAAATAAAACTGGTGATTGTAATGATAGAACGGTGAAAGGTGCTAGTTGGACTATGCCACAGCCGCATGTACATCACTCACTAAGAATGGGCTTTACTATAAATGCAAGAGCCGACTCAATTGGTTTTAGAGTATTAAGAGAAATTAATAAAGACGAATTAAAGGATTAAAATGAAAGTTGCGTGCCCAAATTGTAAAAGTAAGGTTGATAGTAAGGATATAAAAAATATAAATAAAAAAGGCATTTTTATTGAAAAGCAATGCCCTTCTTGTCAAGCATGGTTTTGTTTAAATAAAGCCCAAACACTTGTAAAAGCAGCTGGAATATCACTTTTATTAATAACTAGCTTATTGAATATTTTTAACATTAAAAGTGAATATAGTTTAGTTTTTTCAAGCGTTGGTTTTGTAGGGATATTAATAGCTATCATTATTACTTTTTTTGGTAAACATGAAACGGTTAAATAATAAAAGCAAAAAAAAGAAGTCCAAAGTAAAACACGCTGATATTAGTAATACAAGAATGCTATTGAATCAAATAGCATTCTCCTTGTTCTCTTTCTCTATAGGACTATTGCTTATAATAATCACGATAAAATCTATATATGACGGCTATGTTCTTACACCAACAGATTATCGAGTTGAATCTGAAATTTATTTTTTCTCGACCTCTCCATTTTCTTATCTTTTTAACCTGTTTTTTTACTTAGGGTCTGGGATCTTTTTATTAGCGGTTCCTTACCTAATTCGAGATATGTTTCCTCGTAAACAAAATGATAAACCGAACAAAAAAAACAAAAAACGATAACAACTAAATAAGATTTTATTTAGCTTTATACTTATGCAGTAACTCAAGAGGTATATGGCAATAATCGTCTATAAAGTTTGTTAGTCGGTCTTGGTGCTCAGGATCGCTCGGTACGTAGTTAGTTAACACCTCTACCTGTACAACTATTTTATCTGCATCACTTCGCTGATTTATATAATTGCCTGCCACCACTAAATGGCTTTGATCTTCACTATAAATGGCAGTTCGGTATTTAGGTCCTACGTCTTCACCTTGTTTGTTGACACTGTAAGGGTCGATAATCTCAAAAAAGTAACCAATTAACTCATTTAGGTTAACCGTTTCGGTATTAAAGATTACTTTTACGCACTCTGCATACCCATCGTACTCGCCTTGGGTATTATCACTTGTGCCATTAGCACGCCCTGCTTCAGTGCTAATTACACCTGGCAAATGTTTTAGAAACTCTTGCACACCCCATAAGCAACCACCAGCAAAATAAACCGTTTCTGAGTAGGTGTGATTTTTGTGTTGTTCGTTATTCATAATAAGCGTAACCAAAATTCAATTTATAAATTATTTAAAAAACTGTTAAAGCGATGATAGTAAATGATTATCAAATGCAGTTTTTTCTTATTAATGTACAATAATGCGAAAAATCGCAGTTGTTCAATCTAATTATTTTATCACGCCTTAAAAGTGTGTTCTGAATTTAATTGTTACCAAAATTGCATATAAAAATGAGACACATAACATGAATAGTGCCACGCACTTTATACTGCCTGCGCTGCTATGCAGCGTTACAAACGTTGCCTACGGCGAAGTTAAAACTGAAAATCCTACATCAATCGAACAAATAACAGTTGAAGCATCGTCCACTGCAAATAAATTACCTGTAGGTACATTTGACTCACCTATATCTAATTTAGAATATGACCCGCGTGTTGATTTACAATCGCGCAATATGGCTGAGGCGCAAGCTGATGTAACTATTCGCGGCGGTATTTTTGAAAACACAGGTTTTAGAGTAGGCAGTGCTACCCTGCTCGACCCACAATCTGGTCATTACTTTGCTGAAATTCCTATTGCACCACAAATGCTTACAGGTCCTTATATTTTAACAGGCGCTGACAATGCACTTAATGGCGTTAACAGCTCTGTAGGTACTGTATCGTTTGGCTGGAAACCTATTAACACGGGCGGCAGCGTATCGTTAGGTACTGGTACTAACGATTTTAACTTACAAAGCTTATACGCTGGTGTGAGTATGCCCCTTGAAGGAGCAAAAGATTGGAAGCTTGGCTTTGAAGGTGAGTTTTCTCACTCACAAAGTGATGGCTCAATTGATAATGGCGACCACGATTTTACGCGTGCAGCAGGTCGTGTTCAATTAGCAAGTTCTGACTCTCAAACCGACCTATTTTTTGGCTCACAAGATAAGTTTTTTGGTTGGCCAAATTTGTACACTCCATTTGGCGTTAACGAAACAGAAGACTTAGAAACACGTTTGCTTATGCTAAACCATAAGCAAAACTACGCAGATAATAGTCATTTTGAAGTGTCTGCTTATTATCGTAAGCATAACGATCATTATATTTTCTCGCGCGAGAACCCAAGCTCATTTGAAGCCTTTCACGAAACCGAGGTTAAATCGTTAGCATTGTCAGGTCGACATACTCAAAGTGATGTATTTGCAGTAAATTATTCAACACAGTTTATTGAAGATTCTATTGAATCAACCACGCTTGAAAACAACTTTACATCTCGAAACTATTATAAAGTTAGTGTACTACCAGAGTACAAAATAGCGCTTGAGGACAACCAGCAACTTACTATTCGTTTAGGTGCTGCTTTTGACGACACTAACAGAGACGACTCTGAAACGTCACTTATTGGTGATGTAACCTTAAAAACACAAAACAGCGAAGGTTTTGAGCGCACGTTTTATTTATCGTATGCGCAGGCAAGCCAAGTAGCCGGTTATACAGCAATTGGCGGCAGTGATTCGGGTGGCTTATTTAGAAGCAATTACAATCTTGAGCGCGAAACCACTAAAAACTTGGAGCTTGGTTTATTACTAGATGAGCAAAGTTGGCAGCTTAATTCGGCTATTTTTTATCGTAAAGATAATAACTTAACCGACTGGACGTTTAATTTTGATTCTACCTCGGCACGCTTTGCAAATCCTGTGGATATTGATACTACAGGTGTAGAATTTTTCGCAACCAAACACTTTGATACTACCGAAATTGTAGCGAGTTACACGTATCTTCATAAGTCAGAAAATTACGGTGCGGCAGATATTGATGCTAGCTTTTATGCATTAAATTTCCCTGATCACCGCATAACACTTGGCGCTGTTTGGAACCCTACCGATATTTTAGAATTTAGAATTGATAACGAATGGCGCAAGCAACACGAAAATGCACTGCGCGGTAGTGACGACGATGCTTTATTTACTCATTTAACGTTAAAAATTACACCACCTATGGTGAAAAACTTATTTATTACGTTAGCAGCAGATAATTTAT
Organism: Pseudoalteromonas sp. TB64; assembly: GCF_000498095.1. Lineage (GTDB taxonomy): Bacteria > Pseudomonadota > Gammaproteobacteria > Enterobacterales > Alteromonadaceae > Pseudoalteromonas. The sequence goes on along the minus strand of NZ_AUTQ01000248.1, from coordinate 1,385 downwards.
GGGGTGAATCGTTTGAAGAGATACCTGGTACACCAGGGCGTGGTGAGCAATACACGCTAAGCGCAACGTATAGCTGGTAACCAGTAACGTAAGCAAGCTTCACGTCTACAAAACAACCACAAACCTACACTTTGGCGGTAGACGCAGAGCTTGCTCGCGTGAAAAGCGCAGCTTTTAATTACTTAAAATAAATACTCACTAATAGATAAGTGTAAATATATGTGTATTTTAATAGCTCACTAAGTTAGCTCTTCGAGCTCTGTAATAAGCGCTAGAGCCTGTGCATTTGTTGATCCGCACACATCAAATGTGGCGCTAAAATCACTACATACTTTAGGTCGGCTTGAATCACCAAATAACTTACATAAATTACGTTCGTCCAACTGAATACAACGCTCTCCGGCCTTTTTACCATTTGGCATACCTGGAATGGGCGAACTAATACTGGGGGCAATACAACATGCGCCGCAGCCTAGCCTGCAACTCATAGATTCGGTTTTCATAATATCCTCTGTATAAAAAACATTTACTTTAATTCCTTTTTAGGAACGTAATTAGCCGTATGTTGAGTTGTAATGTACATATGTAATTCTTTGTTACATCTTAAAACAGCTTGTAAACACTTTATTGCGTATTATTGCTCTGTCACCACCAATTATGAAGGAATGCCTTGTGGCTACTACAAAACAAATAATACTCCCAATTGCTGTTTTAGCAGGCGGCATTGCGTTAGCTATAGCTTTTAAGATGATGAAACAGCCACCCGAAGAAAAGCCAGAGCAAGACTTACGCCCTTTAGTTGCAACACAAAGCGTACTTTTAGATTCTATAACGCTCGATGTTAAATCGTACGGCATTGTTAAACCAAAGGACCGTACCGAGCTGATAGCGCAAGTAAGCGGGCAAGTTATTTCGGTATCAGATCAATTTGTTGAAGGCGCGTTTGTAAAGCAAGGCGATATTTTAGCACGAATTGATGCAAATGATTACGAGGCAGACTTTATTGAAGCGCAAGCCGGTTTAGCACAAGCAAGCTCAGCACTTGAAATAGAACGCGCACAAGCACATGTAGCGAAAGCTGAATGGGAGCGTATTAAGTCAGATTCAAGCGAAGCTATCGCCTCAGAACTTTATTTACGTAAACCACAATTAGCCGAAAAACTAGCTCGTTACCGCTCTGCTCAAGCAAGTGTTAAACGTGCTAGCCGTAATCTTGAACGTACTTATATTAAAGCTCCATATGATGCCATTATTAATGAGCGCACAATTAGCTTAGGCTCAGTAGTAAACCCTGGTAGCAGCTTTGGTGCATTAAGTGCAACCTCAGTTGCAGAGGTCCGTTTACCAGTTGCCGACCAAGAACTACAATATTTAAAAAACGGCGG
>NZ_AUTQ01000247.1 GCF_000498095.1 Pseudoalteromonas sp. TB64 | reverse complement strand
TAACGAGCCTGTAGATTAACTCGTTTTTTTATTTATTTTTATTGATAAACAAACCATAGCTGAGTTCCTATTTTGGTTCAATCGATTACTGTATTTTATGCAGAATATAAAGTGGGAGTTTGGTGTTGTTTTAATTGGCGTTTTGGACGGGATTACGGGTACTTGAGTGGCTTTTATTTAGGGTAAAAGCGCTTACCCTTCTTAATGCATCGTGTTTTGCAGCTTTTCTATATTATGAACAAGACAATACAGTTGCCATTGCGCATTCACTTTCGTTTGACCCCGTAAGGTCAATTTATTCATGCCTTTATTCACTGTAATGTTCCCGAACACTGGCTCAATACACCCGAGTCGTTTGCTATATTGTCGTCGACCTATGGGGCTGTCTATTTTTACTTTCATTTTGTCTACATAGCTCAGCTTTTTGCGTGATTCATTATTTATAAACTGTACTTGTCGCCCCGTTTTAATGGGTGGCTTTCGCATGCATTGCTGCTGTAGCGGGCACGTTTTACAGTCTTTTAAATAACCACAGAATCGCGTGTATTGCTGATTGTGACTTTTTACATTTATCCCGCTTCGCCACATTGCATTGCCTGCGGGGCAGCGGCAAATTTGGGTTGCTTCATTATAATGAAAATCATCTGAGGTAAATAATCGTGGCTTGCCTTTGCTGCGTTTTAGTCGGCGCTTTTCTTGCTCTGTTTCGTATGTTTCGCTGGCTTTAAACAATGGATTTCGTTTTCTAAATTGGTTGTCCGCAATGTAGGTATCGAACCCACTTTGCGCCATAAATTCAAGATTTACTTCGCTGTTAAACCCACTGTCTGCGGTGAATTTGATGGTATGCTCATCTTCCATTTTTTCTGTATTGAGTTTAGCGAGTTGCTGTTTTAATTGTGCAACGGCTGGCTGTAAAGTTTGTTGCTCGCCTACTGAGCCCCACGCTTGTGCTTGCAGGATAATTTGGTGTTTATCATCGTTTATCGCTATGCCGTTGTAACCTTGGATTGTGCCTTTTGAGGTCGTCATTTTTGCACTATCTGGATCAGTGATATTACTTTTAACAGGCTTGCCTTTACTGCCTGTTTTCTCTTCGTGAGTGGCTAAAAACTCGGTGATTTTATCTGCACTTTTATCTAGCTTTTCTTTTTGTTTTAAATCCTGAGTTATCAATTCTTCGCCCAGTCCATCTTGTGATTGGTGGCGTTCAATAATACGTTTGCTTGCGCGTTCTAGTTTTGCTTTTTTGCGACCTAACTCATCGAATGTGCCACTCCACTCTTTACTCGCATTGGACTTTAATTTACACCCATCAATGGCAAACATGTTGCGGCCTATCAAGTCTTCCTCATCACATATCATCAGCACTTGCGTAAAAATCGGCTCAATCTGTTCATGCATTTTAGCAACGAAGCCTGCTATTGATGTGTAATGCGGCTGGATATCTCCCGACACACTCATAAATAAAATGTTCGTCTCACACGCTTTAGCAATTCGACGGCTACTGATCAAACCATGTGCATAGCCCAGTAAAATAATCTTTAGCATTACCGAAGGTGGATACGCCGCCGCGCCCGTTTTGTCATTGTTGTACCACGCGTCAAACCCCGATAAATCGAGTTTATTTTCGACAATATAACAAAGGGCATACTCAAAAGTGCCAGGCAGAATTTGCTCAGCGAAATTGATAGGAATGAATTTATTTTGACAGGATAAGTCAGGCTTG
>NZ_AUTQ01000246.1 GCF_000498095.1 Pseudoalteromonas sp. TB64 | reverse complement strand
TAACAATCATCTGTGTGGACACTACGAACAAATAAGTTCTAAATCGTATAAGGAGGTGATCCAGCCCCAGGTTCCCCTAGGGCTACCTTGTTACGACTTCACCCCAGTCATGAATCACTCCGTGGTAAACGTCCTCCCGAGGGTTAGACTATCTACTTCTGGAGCAACCCACTCCCATGGTGTGACGGGCGGTGTGTACAAGGCCCGGGAACGTATTCACCGCGTCATTCTGATACGCGATTACTAGCGATTCCGACTTCATGGAGTCGAGTTGCAGACTCCAATCCGGACTACGACGCACTTTAAGTGATTCGCTTACCTTCGCAGGTTCGCAGCACTCTGTATGCGCCATTGTAGCACGTGTGTAGCCCTACACGTAAGGGCCATGATGACTTGACGTCGTCCCCACCTTCCTCCGGTTTATCACCGGCAGTCTCCTTAGAGTTCTCAGCATTACCTGCTAGCAACTAAGGATAGGGGTTGCGCTCGTTGCGGGACTTAACCCAACATCTCACAACACGAGCTGACGACAGCCATGCAGCACCTGTATCAGAGTTCCCGAAGGCACCAAACCATCTCTGGTAAGTTCTCTGTATGTCAAGTGTAGGTAAGGTTCTTCGCGTTGCATCGAATTAAACCACATGCTCCACCGCTTGTGCGGGCCCCCGTCAATTCATTTGAGTTTTAACCTTGCGGCCGTACTCCCCAGGCGGTCTACTTAATGCGTTAGCTTTGAAAAACAGAACCGAGGCTCCGAGCTTCTAGTAGACATCGTTTACGGCGTGGACTACCGGGGTATCTAATCCCGTTTGCTCCCCACGCTTTCGTACATGAGCGTCAGTGTTGACCCAGGTGGCTGCCTTCGCCATCGGTATTCCTTCAGATCTCTACGCATTTCACCGCTACACCTGAAATTCTACCACCCTCTATCACACTCTAGTTTGCCAGTTCGAAATGCAGTTCCCAGGTTGAGCCCGGGGCTTTCACATCTCGCTTAACAAACCGCCTGCGTACGCTTTACGCCCAGTAATTCCGATTAACGCTCGCACCCTCCGTATTACCGCGGCTGCTGGCACGGAGTTAGCCGGTGCTTCTTCTGTCAGTAACGTCACAGCTAGCAGGTATTAACTACTAACCTTTCCTCCTGACTGAAAGTGCTTTACAACCCGAAGGCCTTCTTCACACACGCGGCATGGCTGCATCAGGCTTGCGCCCATTGTGCAATATTCCCCACTGCTGCCTCCCGTAGGAGTCTGGGCCGTGTCTCAGTCCCAGTGTGGCTGATCATCCTCTCAAACCAGCTAGGGATCGTCGCCTTGGTGAGCCATTACCTCACCAACTAGCTAATCCCACTTGGGCCAATCTAAAGGCGAGAGCCGAAGCCCCCTTTGGTCCGTAGACGTTATGCGGTATTAGCAGTCGTTTCCAACTGTTGTCCCCCACCTCAAGGCATGTTCCCAAGCATTACTCACCCGTCCGCCGCTCGTCAGCAAAGTAGCAAGCTACTTTCTGTTACCGCTCGACTTGCATGTGTTAGGCCTGCCGCCAGCGTTCAATCTGAGCCATGATCAAACTCTTCAATTAAAAAGTTTTATGTCTTTCGACAGCTCAATGAATTCTGAATTTATTTAATATCTTTCGATATTGAATTGACTGTGCCGAATAATTACCGAAATAATTATTCTGTTGGTCACTCAGTTTTCAATTGAGACTCTAATTTGTTTGCCTCGCTACCTAAGTAGGTTGGCTGTTAGAACTCAAT